>NZ_JBFUBW010000006.1:0-272850 GCF_056405555.1 Variovorax sp. P1_G12
TTGAGGCACCGCCGAGCAGCGCAGCGGTGCGCGGATCAGGGCTCGCGACTGTTTGAGTGGAGCGCAGCGGAGCGAGTTTGAGCGAGACCCCGCGTACCGTGAGCAGCGCAGGGCAGCCGCGAAGCGGCCGGTGACGTCGGCCGGCCCGGGGCCTACCGCCCACCGCCGCCGCCCCCGCCCCCGCCCCCGCCCTTCAACAAAACCCTAAACCCCAAAACTCAGGCAACCAGCTTCAGCTCTTCCCATTCGATGCAGCCGCAGACGTCGCGGATGTGGGTCTCGAGCGTGATGTTCTCCGCCGACTGGTGAAAGCGCTCGCCGACGCCGGTGTGGGTGGGCGTGAAGACGGTGTGCCCGGCGGCCCGCAGCGCCGCCGCGGTTTCCCTGTAGCACCAGCCGCCGGGACGAGGCTCAGAGCGTTCGCCGCATCTCGAGGTGCGCGATCCCCGCTTCCTCGAAAGGCTCGCCATGCGGTGCGTAGCCGAGCCGGACATAGAAGGCTTGCGCCGTGCGCTGCGCATGCAGGCTGACCTCGCGGTCGCCGCGCGCCTTGGCCACCGCTTCGAGTGCGCGCAGCACGGCCGCACCATGTCCGCCGCCGCGCAGGGTGCGGTGCACGGCCATCCGTCCGATGCGCGCCAGGCCGGGCGCTTCCGGGAGCAGCCGCCCGGTCGCGATCACCTGGCCAAGCCGGTTGCGCGCCACCGCATGCACCGCGGTCGCGTCATGTTCGTCCCATTCGAGTTCCTTCGGGATGCGCTGCTCGTCGATGAAGACCTCGCGCCGCACCTTGCCCGCGCCCTCGCCCAGCTGCACCCAGTCGCCGGTGGCGACCTCGCGCATCGGCTCGCCGGCCTCGTAGGCCGCGAGGATCTCGCGCAGCAGCGGCGGCACCGGCTTGGAGGTCTGCGTGGCCGGATCGGCGAACACGTAGACCAGCTCGCAACTCACCAGCAGTTGCTCGCCGCGGAACAGGCCGCCGTGGAACACGATCGAGGAGTTGCCCACGCGCTGGCACTTCATGCCGACGTCGAGCAGGTCGTCGACCCGCGCCGAGGCGTTGAACTCGACCGTGGCCTTGCGCACGTAGAGGTCGCCGTCGAGCGCCAGCATCGCTTCCTCGTACGGCAGTGCCATCGCCCGCCAGTAGTCGGCGATGGCGGTGTCGAAGTACATCAGGTAGTGGGCGTTGAAGACGATCTTCTGCATGTCCACCTCGGCCCAGCGCACGCGCAGGCGATGGAAGAAGCGGAAGTCGGATTTCTGGTGGAGGTCGGTCATGGTTGCAAGGCTTGTTTCAGGGCATGGGCGGCATCGGCATGGGCTTGCAGCGCTTCGGGAATGGCGCGGCCCATCTTGACGAATTCGTGAATCACGCCGCGGTAGATTTCAAGGTCGACCGCGACGCCGGCGGCACGCAGCTTGTCGGCGTAGGCGATGCCTTCGTCGACCACCGGGTCGATCTCGGCCAGGCCGATCCAGGCCGGCGCGACGCCCTCGACGTCGTCGGCATTGAGCGGCGCGAAGCGCCAGTCGTCGCGCTCGGCGGCCGAATGGACATACTGGCCGAAGAACCAGCTGATCAGCGCCTCGCCGAGCAGAGGGCCTTCGGCGTAGCGCCGGTGGGAGTCCGTGTCCTGATGCGCCGCGGTGCCCGGATAAATGAGCAATTGCAGCGCGATCGGCAGCCCGGCGTCGCGCGCCAGGATCGCGCAGACCGCGGCCAGCGTGCCGCCGGCGCTGTCGCCGCCGACGGCGATCCGCGTGCCGTCGAGGCCCCACTGCGCGGCGTTCTGCGCGACGTGTGCCAGCGCATCCCAGGCGTCGTCGGAGGCCGTCGGAAACCTGTGGTCGGGCGCCAGCCGGTAGTCGACCGAGATCACGGCGCAGCCGCTTTGCCGGCTCAGCACCCGGCACAGGGTGTCGTGGGTCGCGATGCTGCCGACCGTGAAGCCGCCGCAATGGAAGAACAGCAGCAGCGGCAGCACCTCGCTGGACGGCGCGTACAGGCGCGCCGGCAGCGCATGGCCATCGCGCGCGGGCACGCTGAAATCCTCGACGCGCGCGAGCTGCGGCTTCGGGACTTCGAGCACGCCGGCGCCTTTTTCGTAGGCCGCTCGGGCCTCGGCCGGTGTCAGGGCATTCAGCGGCGGTCGGCCGGCACGGGCCATGCGCTCGATGACGCCGGCCATCTTGGGGGTCAGCACTGCCATGGCCGGGCTGACCCGCCGGAGACAAGCGCTAGGGTAATTTTCGTGTCCAAGGACTGCGGTGCTTGTTAGATTCGAAGGCTCGCATCGTACCGTCCGCTTCACCGAACCACTCGCATCACAGCCATGGCCCTCATCCAGTACCTGACCCAGATCCAGTTCGACTTCGGCGCCGTCCAGCTGCTGCGCAGCGAATGCGAGCGCATCGGAATCACGCGGCCGCTGGTCGTGACCGACGCCGGCGTGCGCGCCGCCGGCATCCTGCAGAAGGCGCTCGACGCGCTCGGCGACCTGCCGGTGGCGGTATTCGACCAGACGCCCTCGAATCCGACCGAAGCCGCGGTGCGGCTGGCGGCCGCGCAATACCGCGAGGCGGGCTGCGACGGCCTGATCGCGGTGGGCGGCGGCTCGGCCATCGACTGCGCCAAGGGCGTCGCGATCGCCGCCACGCACGAAGGCCCGCTCAAGACCTACGCCACCATCGAAGGCGGCTCGCCGAAGATCACCGACCGGGTCGCGCCGCTGATCGCCGTGCCGACCACCAGCGGCACCGGCAGCGAGGTCGCGCGCGGCGCGATCGTGATCGTCGACGACCATCGCAAGCTCGGCTTCCACAGCTGGTTCCTGATGCCGAAGGCCGCCATCTGCGACCCCGAACTCACGCTCGGCCTGCCGCCGAAACTGACCGCGGCCACGGGCATGGACGCCATCGCCCACTGCATGGAAACCTTCATGTCGGCGGCCTTCAATCCGCCGGCCGACGGCATCGCGCTCGACGGCCTCGAACGCGCCTGGGCCCACATCGAGCGCGCCACCCGCGACGGCAGCGACCGCGAGGCCCGGCTCAACCTGATGAGCGCCTCGATGCAGGGCGCGATGGCCTTCCAGAAGGGCCTGGGCTGCGTGCATTCGCTGAGCCACAGCCTGGGCGGGATCGACCCGCGCCTGCACCACGGCACCCTCAACGCCCTCTTCCTGCCGGCCGTGATCCACTTCAACGCCGGCGCCGAGTCGGTCCGGAAAGAGCAGCGGCTGCAGCGCATGGCGCAGGCCATGCACCTGGATTCGGCCGGCGACCTCGGCGACGCGATCCGCGACATGAGCGCGCGCCTGGGCCTGCCCAAGGGCCTGGCCGAGGTCGGCGTCACGCCCGCGATCTTCGAGGCCGTGATCGACGGCGCGATGGCCGACCACTGCCACAAGACCAACCCGCGGCTCGCGACCCGCGACGACTACCGCCGGATGCTCGAAGCGTCGATGTAGGGTGCGCCGGCTTCGGCCAGCAGCCAGTTGCGGAACAGCGCCATCGGCGGACTCGGCGGCCGTGACCGCAGGCGGGTGAGCCAGTAGCTGCCGGTCATCACCTCGATGGCCAGGGGCCGCATCAACCGGCCTTCCTTCAGTTCGCGCTCGAACATCGAGGCCGGCGCCAGCGCGACGCCCGCGCCCTGCACGGCCGCCTCGACCATCAGCCGCGACGAGTCGAACACCGGCCCGCGAATGGCCGGGCAGTCCAGGCCCGCGGCGGCGAACCAGCCGGGCCAGTCTTCCGCGCGATAGGAGCGCAAAAGGGTCTCGTGCGCCAGGTCCTGCGGCCGGCGCACGCGGGCCGCGACCGCAGGGGCGCACAGCACGCTCAGCGGCGCGGTCAGCAAGGGGTCGGCCAGCAGACCCGGCCAGCTGCCGTCGCCGAAGCGGATCGCGAAGTCCAGCCCTTCGGCCGCCAGGTCGACCACGTTGTTGTGCGTCATCAGGCGCAGGTCGATGAAGGGGCAGCTTTCGCGGAACAGCCGAAGCCGCGGCATCAGCCAGCCGACCGCGAAGGTGCCGACCACGCCGATGCTCAGGACCTCGAAGAAATGGCCGTTGTCGAACTGCTGGATCACCGCCTCGATGCGGCCGAAGGCATCGACCAGCACCGGCAGCAGCGCATGGCCTTCGTCGGTCAGGACCAGGCCGCGCGGCAAGCGGCGGAACAGCGACACGCCGAGGCGCGATTCGAGACCGCGCACCTGCTGGCTCACCGCCGCCTGCGTCACGTGGAGCTCCGCCGCCGCGAGCGTGAAGCTGAGGTGGCGGGCGGCGCATTCGAAGGCCCGCAGCGCGTTCAGAGGAAGATGGGGGCGCGTCATTGGATGCGATAGATTTTCTTTTGTAATCTGCAAAATACCATCGTTTGCGCCGTCGTCCGGAAACGCCGAGAGTTGCCTGCTTTCAGGAGAATGAATGATTCAGCGACGACACTTTTCTGCCGGCCTGCTGGCCTCCCTTGCCGGCGCCTGCACCCTGGCCCGGGCGGACGGCAAGGCGGCCCTTTCGGCACGATTCGCCGAGATCGAGACATCCAGCGGCGCCCGCCTCGGCGTCTCGGTGCTCGACACCGGCAGCGGCGCCCGCGCCGGGCACCGCGAGGCCGAGCGATTTCCGATGTGCAGCACCTTCAAGTTCCTGGCTGCCGCGGCGATCCTGGCGCGTGTCGACCAGCGGCAGGAGCGGCTGGACCGCCGCATCGTCTTCACCGCCGCCGAGCTCGTGACCTACTCGCCCGTGACCGAAAAGCGCGTCGGTGGCGCCGGCATGACGATGTCGCAGCTGTGCGAGGCCGCCATCACCCGCAGCGACAACACGGCCGGCAACCTGATGCTCGCGAGCCTGGGCGGACCGCCCGGCCTGACGCACTATGCCCGTTCGCTGGGCGACGCGCAGACGCGGCTCGACCGCATCGAGACCGCGCTCAACGAGGCCCGCCCCGGCGATTTGCGCGACACCACGACGCCGGGCGCGATGCTGGACGACATGCAAAAGATTCTCTTGGGCGATGCGCTCTCGCCGCCGTCGCGTGCGCAGATGGAACGCTGGCTGGCCGCCAACCAGACCGGCGGCCAGCGGCTGCGCGCGGGCGTGCCGCCGGACTGGTCGGTCGGCGACAAGACCGGCTCCGGCGACCAGGGCACCGCCAACGACATCGCGATCCTGCGGCCGCCGGGCCGCGCGCCGATCCTGGCCGCGGTCTACCTGACCCAGAGCACGGCCTCGATGGAGGCCCGCAATGCGACACTGGCCTCGGTGGGGGCCGCGATCGCACGGGCCGCCTGAACGCGGTCGCTCAGTCCGGCTTCACGTTCGCCGTCTTGATGACCTGGGCCCACTTGGTGGTCTCGGCGGCGATGAAGGCATCGAACTCCTCGGGCGTGCTGCCCGCCGGGAAGGTGCCCATGGCCTCCAGCCGGGCCTTGGTCTCGTCGCTCTTGATGATGCGCGCCACCTCCTCCGACATGCGCTTGACGATCTCGCGCGGCGTGCCGGCAGGGGCCAGCATGCCGGCCCAGGTGCTGCCGGTGAAACCCGGGAAGCCCTGCTCGATGAAGGTCGGCACCTCGGGCAGCACCGGCAGCCGCCGTTCGCTGGCGACGCCGATGAGCCGCACCTTGCCGGCCTTGCCCTGGTTGATGAGCCCCGTGGGCGCATCGAAGAAGAGTTGGATCTGGCCGCCCATCAGGTCGGTCAGCGCCGGCACTGCGCCGCGGTACGGGATGTGGATCATGTAGGTCTTGGTGAGCGACTTCCACAGCTCGCTCGTGAGGTGCGCCGCCGAGCCGTTGCCCGACGAGCCGAAGCTCACCTTGCCGGGGTTGGCGCGCGCGTAGTCGATCAGTTCCTTCGCGGTCTTGAAGGGCGCGTCGTTGTTGACCGCCGCGAGCAGCGGCGAGACGCCCATCAGCGACACGCCGACCAGGTCGCGGCGCGGGTCGTAGGGCAGCTTGGGATAGAGCGTGGTGTTGGCCGCATAGGCCGCGATCACGACGCCGAAGGTGCTGCCGTCGGGCACCGCCTTGGCGACCGCATCGACGCCGATAAGGCTGTTGGCACCGGGCTTGTTGTCGATCACCACCGCCTGGCCGAGCCGGCTCTGCAGTCCGGGCTGGATCAGCCGTGCCATCTGGTCGGTGAAGCCGCCGGGCGTGTACGGCACGACGATGCGGATCGGCTTGGAAGGCCAGGCGGATTGCGCCAGCGAAGGCGCTGCGACCGAGACCGCCGCCGCGGCGGCCGACAGGTTGAAGACACGGCGGGACAGGCGGACATGCGGCATGAAAAAGGTCTCCAGGAGGGTCGACCCATTCTGGAAGGCGGCAGGCGGACCGAGCCTCAGGGTTTGCCCGTCAGCCCAGGGGTGCAGCCAGTTCACACAAGACGAGGCCTGGCGACCTCCCTATCTTCTCGGCATCCACACAGGGAGACAGGCAATGCTTGAACACGAGTTCGCCGCGCCGAGCGCGCTTGAGCGCAACCTCATCGAACGGGTCTGCGTGGGCGACGTGCTCGCCCGCAGCGCCGACCTCCATCCGGACCGGGTGGCCATCGTCGACGGCCCGCGCCGGCTCCGCTACGCAGACTTCGATCGCCAGGTCGACCAACTCGGCCACGCCCTGCTCGGCCTCGGGCTCGCACACCAGGACGTGGTGGCGGTGATGGCGCGCAATTGCACCGAACTGCTGCTGACCTACTTCGCCTGCGCCCGCGCCGGCCTGATCTGCGCGCCGGTCAATCTCGGGCTGCGCCCGGCCGAGATCGCCTGGTGCCTGCGCGATGCCGCCGCCCGCGTGCTGGTGGTCGAGGACGGGTTGCGCGACATGGCCCGGGGCGTGCTGGCCGAAGACCTTCCATCGCTCGCGCATCGCTTCCACACGGGCGCCGAGTTCGAGGCCCTGCTGGCCGGCGGAAGCCGCGAGCCGCTCGAAGTCGAGATCCGGGACCGCGACGTCGTGCAACTGCTCTACACCAGCGGCACCACCTCGACCCCGAAGGGCGTGCTGACCAGCCACCTCGCGGTGACGATGGCGGGCTTGACCGGTGCGCTGTCGCTGCACGGCGGCCCAGGCTACACCTCGCTGGTCGCACTGCCGCTGTTCCATTGCGCGATGCTCAACAGCGTGGTGCTGCCGCTGATGGTCATCGGCGGCACGCTGGTGCTGACCCAGGGATTCGAACCGCAACGGGTGGCGACGCTGTTCGAAGCCGAGGGCGTGCACCTGGTGGTCCTGCTGCCGATGATGTATGGCCTGCTGCTCGGGCATCCCGAGTTGCAGGGGCGCAGCTTTCCGGCGATGCGCCGCGCGATGTACGCGATGGCGCCGATGCCGCAGGAGCGGCTCGCGGCCATCCACGCGATGTTTCCGAACGCCGACGTGGTCCTCGGTTCGGGCCAGACCGAATTCACGCCGGCGACCTGCGTCCAGCGCCCCGAGCACCAGTGGAGCAAGTCGGCCACCTGGGGCACCGCCACCGCGATGACGCGCGTGGCCGTGATGGACGACCAGGGCCGGCTGCTGCCGCGCGGCCAGACCGGCGAGCTGGTCTACCGCGGCCCGCAGGTCATGAACGGCTATCTCCACCTGCCCGAGGAGAGCCGCGCCTGCCTGCGCCACGGCTGGTTCCACAGCGGCGACGTGGCGCACATCGACGAGGACGGCGCGATCTGGTTCGAGGACCGCTACAAGGACGTGATCAAGACCGGCGGCGAGAACGTGGCCTCGGTCGAGGTCGAACGCTGCCTGATGGACCACCCCGAGGTGGCGGAGGCCGCGGCGGTCGGGCTGCCGCATGCGCACTGGGGCGAGGCGATCACCGGCGTGGTCGTTCGGCGGCCCGGATCGGCACTCGACGAGGCGGCCCTGATGTCGCACTGCGCCGCCCGCCTGGCCGGCTTCAAGACGCCGAAGGCGATCGTCTTCGTGGCCGAGTTTCCGCGCACCGGCACCGGGAAGCTGCAGAAGCACCTGATACGCGGGCAGCACCAGGACTTGTACCAGCGCTGAGCCGCGCTAGCATGCGTGCATGGCCCACGACCACGACCACGCGCATTCCGACGACCACAGCGAACTCGGCGAAATGGACCTGCGGGTCCGCGCCCTCGAGACCGTGCTCACGCAGAAGGGGTATATCGATCCGGCGGCACTCGACGTGCTCATCGACACCTACCAGACCCAGATCGGCCCGCGCAACGGCGCGCGGGTGGTCGCCCGCGCGTGGGTCGATCCGGCCTTTCGCGACTGGTTGCTGAAGGACGCCACCGCGGCGATCGCCTCGCTGGGCTACAGCGGACGCCAGGGCGAGCACATGGTCGCGGTCGCCAACACCGACACCCAGCACCACATGGTCGTCTGCACCTTGTGCAGCTGCTATCCCTGGCCGGTGCTGGGCCTGCCGCCGACCTGGTACAAGAGCGCGCCCTACCGCTCGCGGGCCGTGAAGGATCCGCGCGGCGTGCTGTCCGAGTTCGACGTGAAGCTGCCCGCGTCGACCGCGATCCGTGTCTGGGACTCCACCGCCGAGGTGCGCTACCTCGTGATCCCGCAGCGCCCGGCCGGCACCGAAGGGTGGAGCGAGGAAGCCCTGGCCGATCTCGTGACGCGGGATTCGATGATCGGTACCGGACTGGCCCGCTCGCCTGAGGCCGCGCCATGAGCTACGTCTCCCACGCCGATCTCGGCGGCCGGGACCTGCCCGGCCAGATCGTCCGCGAGCCCGAGGGCGAGCCTTTCCACGCCCGATGGGAGGCGCGCGTGCTGGCCCTGACCCTGGCGATGGGCGGCACCGGATCGTGGAACATCGATGCCAGCCGCAGCGCACGCGAGACCCTGCCCGCCTACGCCCAGTTGAGCTACTACCAGATCTGGCTCGCGGCGCTCGAGGCGCTGATGGCCGAGCGCTTACAGCTGTTGCCCGACGAGCTGGCTGCGGGCCGGATGCTGCATCCACCGCAATCGGTCAAGCGCGTCCTGCGCGCGGCCGACGTTCCGGCCGCGCTGGCCCGGGGAACCGCCACGGAGCGCCCCGCGACCGCACCGGCACGCTTCGCGGCCGGCCAGCGCGTGCGCACCCGCGCCGGCGCCGTCGATCACCACACACGTCTGCCCGGCTACGTGCAGGGCCAGGTCGGCACTGTCGAGCGCCTGCACGGCATGCACGTCTTCGCCGACGCGCATGCGCAGGGGCTGGGTGAGCGACCGCAGTGGCTTTACACGGTCGTTTTCGACGGCGCTGCGTTGTGGGGCGAAGGCGCCGAGGCCGGACTCAGCGTCTCGGTCGACGCCTGGGAGAGCTACCTGGAGCCTGCCGAATGAACGCGATCCCCCGACTGCTGCCCGGCATGCCGACCGATGATGGCGCGGAGCCGGTGTTCCGCGAGCCCTGGGAGGCGCACGCCTTCGCCCTTGCGGTTTCGCTGCACCAGCGCGGCCTGTTCACCTGGCCCGAATGGGCCGATGCGCTGGCCCGGCAGATCGGCGCCGCCCAGGCTGCCGGTGATGCCGACCTTGGCGACACGTACTACCGCCACTGGCTGGCCGCGCTGGAGACGCTGGTCGCAGCCAAGGGCGCGAGTTCGGCGGCGGAACTCGAACGCTATCAACAGGCCTGGGACCGGGCAGCGGACCGCACGCCGCATGGGCGCGCGATCGAGTTGCGGGAGCAGGATTTCGGCTGAGCCCTGCGTGCGGCTTCAGCGCTTGCGCCCACCGATCACCACCAGCACCCCGCCCACCACGATCGCTCCGATGCCGGCCCAGATCGGCAACTCGATGTCCCGCTTCTCCTTGACCGCCAGCTCGACCGGTCCGATCTTGATCTGGTGGGTCGACTTGGTGAAGCTGACATGACCCAGCGCGAGCGACAGGATGCCGGCGAAGATCAGGATCAGGCCAATGATTCGGTATGCGTTCATGGAGAGCTTCGAGGGAGGCAATGCGTCTGTCGACTGTAGCGCCGTCATGCCTGGAGCGGCTGCACCTCACGCACGCTGCAGCCCGTTTCCAGCCACTGCGAGAACTCCTCCGCCAACTGGCACGACGCCGCGGCCGCAGTGCTCCAGGCCTTGATGCGTCCGGCCAGGTCGCTGCCATAGCGCAGGAAGTCGTTGCGGTCCGGCAGCTTGCCGTTGGGCAGGCCCTTGACCCACTCCGGATCCGGCGCCAGCACCACCATGCGGTCGAGGAATCCCGTGGGCTTGTGGCGCCACCTGAGCCCCTTGTCGAGCCAGCCCGGCACCACCGCCCGCTGGAAATGCGGATACAGCACGAGCCCCTCGGCGTTGCCGTAGTCCAGGTGCAGGTGGTAGTCGGTGATGCCGCCGTCCCAGTAGGCGCCGGGCGGCGCGCCCGGGATGTCGTGCACCGCCTCGAGCATGAACGGAATCGAGCACGAAGCCTGCAGCGCGAGCTCGAAGTTGGCCTCGACCAGATCGACCTGGCGCGTGCGGAGATCCCGCGTGCCGAAAGGCAGCGCGGCCCCCGGCGTCGAGAACACCACGCGCTCGAGCCAGGCGCCCAGGCCCTTGCGGTGCACGCTGTTGGTGAGGAAGGCGCCCAGGTAGCCCACCGGCGTGCGCGCCCTGCCCTCGCGCCCGAGGATGTGCCGGCCGCGCGAGGTGATCACGTGCAGCCGGTAGCGCGAGTGCCCGAGCACCTCGGCCGAGCGGCCGCCGTAGAAGCTGCGCAGTCCTTCGCCGAACTGCGCGCTGACCTGCTTCGCGCTCAGCCGCTTCTGGCCCGGCGGCAGCTCGAAATGCTGATGGATGTAGCCGTGCTCGAACTGCTCGAAGGCGCTCCGGGGTTCGCTCAGGCAGGCATTGGCCAGCCGCCAGGCGCCGATGGAAGCGCCGACCAGGTCGACCGGTTGCGACGAACGCGGCAACCAGTCGCCGAACAGGAAGCGGTCGATCGGCCCGAGCACCAATCCCTTGGGGCCGCCGGCGGCCCCCGGGATGGTGCGCACGTCTGCCGGCTGCAGGCCGTGGCCAGCGATGTGTTCGCGGGCCGCCGGGCCGGCGTAGATCCGAAGCGCTTTCATGCCCGGTCCACTGGCAAGAATCGTGCGCTCCGGCCCACGGCGGCCACTTACTTGCGCAGCCCTTGCAGCTTGGCGAAGGCCGAGGCCATCTGGCCGGCCGGCTGCGGCGAGTTGTCGCGGCGCGGCGCCTGCTGGCCGCGTCCCGCGCCTTCGAAGCGGTTGTCGCGCGGACCATCGCGGCGCGCCGGCGCGGCGTCGAGCTTCATCGACAGCCCGATGCGCTTGCGCGCGACGTCGACCTCCATCACCTTGACCTTGACGATGTCACCGGTCTTGACCACCTCGCGCGCATCGTTGACGAACTTGTGCGAGAGCTGGCTCACGTGCACCAGGCCGTCCTGGTGCACGCCCAGGTCGACGAAGGCACCGAACTGCGCGACGTTGCTCACCGTGCCTTCGAGCACCATGCCTTCGACCAGGTCCTTGATGTCGTCGACGCCGTCGTTGAAGCGCGCCACCTTGAAGTCGGGGCGCGGGTCGCGGCCGGGCTTCTCGAGCTCGCCGAAGATGTCCTTGACCGTGATGACGCCGAACTTCTCGTTGGCGAACAGCTCGGGCTTCAGCGTCTTGAGCATGTCGGCGCGGCCCATCAGCTCCGCCACCGGCTTGCCGGACTTCTCGATCATCTGCTCGACCACCGGGTAGGTTTCCGGATGGACGCCGGTCATGTCGAGCGGGTTGCTGCCGCCGCGGATGCGCAGGAAGCCCGCGCTCTGCTCGAAGGTCTTGGCGCCGAAGCCGCTGACGTCCAGCAGCTGCTGGCGGCTGGCGAAGGCGCCGTTGGCTTCGCGCCAGCGCACCACGGCCTTGGCGACGCTGGCCGACAGGCCCGAGACCCGCGACAGCAGCGGCACGCTGGCGGTGTTGAGGTCGACGCCGACCGAGTTCACGCAATCCTCGACCACCGCGTGCAGCGTGCGCGCGAGTTCGCTCTGGTTCACGTCGTGCTGGTACTGGCCGACGCCGATCGACTTCGGATCGATCTTCACGAGTTCGGCCAGCGGGTCCTGCAGGCGGCGCGCGATGCTGGCGGCGCCGCGCAGGCTGACGTCGACATCCGGCATCTCCTGCGAGGCGAACTCGCTGGCGGAGTAGACCGAGGCACCGGCCTCGCTCACCACCACCTTGTCGACGTTGACGTCCGGCGCGCCGGCCTGCGCCGTCATCTTGGCCAGCAGCTTGATCAGGTCGGCCGCCAGCTTGTCGGTCTCGCGGCTGGCGGTGCCGTTGCCGATCGCGATCAGGTTCACGCCATGCTTGGCGCACAGCTTGCCGAGCGTGTGCAGCGAGCCTTCCCAATCCTTGCGCGGCTCGTGCGGAAAGACGGTCGCGGTCTCGACCAGCTTGCCGGTCGAATCGACCACCGCCACCTTGACGCCGGTGCGGATGCCCGGGTCCAGCCCCATGACGACGCGCGGGCCGGCCGGTGCGGCCAGCAGCAGGTCGCGCAGGTTGTCGGCGAAGACCTTGATGGCGACCTTCTCGGCCTCTTCGCGCAGCCGCGTGAACAGGTCGCGCTCGGTCGACAGCGCCAGCTTGACCCGCCAGGTCCAGGCCACGCACTTGCGGATCAGGTCGTCGGCCGGCCGGCCCGCATGGCTCCATCCGAGGTGCAGCGCGATCTTGCCTTCGGCGATCGAGGGCTTGCCCGGCTCGGGCTCGACCGGCAGCAGCAGCTTGGCGTCGAGGATCTCCTGCGCGCGGCCGCGGAACACCGCGAGCGCACGGTGCGAGGGCACGCGGCCGATCGGCTCGTCGTAGTCGAAGTAGTCGCGGAACTTGGCGATGTCGGCGTTGTTCTCGTCCTTGCCTGCCATCAGGCTGGACTTCAGCAGGCCCTCGGCCCAGAGCCACTCGCGCAGGCGCTGCACCAGCGGGGCGTCCTCGGCCCAGCGCTCGGAAAGGATGTCGCGCACGCCATCGAGCACGGCCGGGACGGTCGAGAAATCCGGACCCGGCTTGCCGTCGTCCAGTGTCGTGGCCGGCTGCAGGAAGGCCTGCGCCTCGACGGCCGGATCCAGCGTGGGATCGGCGAGCAGCTTGTCGGCCAGCGGCTCGATGCCGAATTCACGCGCGATCTGGCCCTTGGTGCGGCGCTTCTGCTTGAAGGGCAGATAAAGGTCCTCCACCTCCTGCTTGGTGGGCGCCGATTCGATCGCGCTGCGCAGTTGAGGGGTGAGCTTGCCCTGCTCGTCGATGCTCTTCAGCACCGCGGCGCGGCGATCCTCGAGCTCGCGCAGGTAGGACAGGCGGGCCTCGAGTTCACGTAGCTGGATGTCGTCGAGGCCGTCGGTGACCTCCTTGCGGTAGCGGGCAATGAAGGGCACGGTGGCACCGCCGTCGAGCAGCTCGACGGCAGCCTTCACCTGGTGCTCGCCGACCTTGATCTCGGCCGCGAGCTGGCGAATGATTTTCTGCATGGATGAGGAGGAAAGTCCCAGGGACGACGGCGCCCTTGGCGCCTGCCGGATAAAGCGCGGAAGTTTGCCATAGGCCCCAAGCGGACAATGGCGCCGAATGCGTATCTTGAAGAAACTCCTGAGCTTGATCGGCATGGCGCTGCTGGTGCCGGTGCTGCTGTTCGAGGAGTGGGGCTGGGACCCGCTGGCCCGCGGCGCAGCCCGGCTGGCGCGGCTGCGCATCTGGGCGCGCATCGAGGCCGCGGTGCGTGCGCTGCCTCCCTGGGGCGCGGTGCTGGCCTTCTTTCTGCCGGCACTGATGCTGCTGCCGGTCAAGCTTTTCGGACTCTTCCTGCTCGGCGAAGGGCACGCCGTGAGCGCCTTGCTGCTGCTGCTCGGTGCCAAGCTGGTGGGCACCGCGATCCTGGCACGGCTGTTCCAGCTGGTCCAGCCGGCGCTGATGCGCATCCCATGGTTCGCGCGCTTCTATCCGCGCTGGAAAAGCTGGAAGGACGGCGTGCTGACGCGCGTTCGCGAGAGGCGTGCCTGGCGCCTTGTGCGGGCGCTGAGACGCCGCATTCGTCGGGGCTGGCGGCGCCTGCGGGAAGGTTGAGCTCCTTATTTTTACCCGGGTATATTGAAGAACTCAATTTACCCGGGTAATATGTGGGCATGAACTTGCCACAAGAAACGCGGCGCGCCCTGACGCGAACGTACAAAGACGCCCTGCGACCGGCAGGGGTCCTGGCCATCACGAACACCTTGAACGGCCGCAGCTACATGGCCGGCAGCCTGGATGTCGAGGGTGCCCTGAACCGCGCGCGCTTCGAGCTTGGCCTGCGCTCGCACCGCAACAAGGCGCTGCTGCGCGACTGGATCGAACACGGCGCGGCGCACTTTCGCTTCGAAGTGGTCGACCGGATCAAGGAGAGCGACGACCCGGCCTTCGACCGTGGCGCCGAAGTCGAGAAGCTCCTCGCCCTCTGGCGCGAGGAACGCCAGTGTGTCGGCGAACGCGGGTACCACGCACCGTGACGCTCGAAGCTCGTCAGCGGGTAGATTACGAGCCTCCTTCCTGCCCGGCCCCCTCGATAACAAAGAAAACCACCATGCCGTCCGATTCCGCCCCCCTCAACCTGATCGTCTTCGCTGACCTGAAGCGCATCGCCCACGGCAGCACGGCTGACGTGCTCGCGCAGTTGCGCGAGCGGGAAGACGATGCGCCCTGCCTCGTGTTCGACGAACAGACTGGCGAATTGCTCGACTTCGATGTGCATCACAGGGCCGGCGCCGCGACACCGGCGGCCAGCGCCGAGGCGCCTGCAGAGGCGCCGCGCGGCGTAGGCCGTCCCAAGCTGGGCGTCGTGGCGCGCGAGGTCACCCTGCTTCCGCGCCACTGGGACTGGCTCAACCGCCAGCCCGGCGGCGCTTCCGTGGCGCTTCGGCGCCTGGTCCAGGAGGCCAGCCGCGTCAACGCCGACCGTGACGCCGTACGTGCGGCGCGCGAATCCGCCTATCGATTCATGACCGTGATCGCCGGCTCCCTGCCCGGCTTCGAGGAAGCCACCCGCGCGCTGTTCGCCGGCGACCGCGAGCGCTTCGCGCAACGCGTCGCGGATTGGCCCGAGGACGTCGGCGCCCAACTCCACAAGCTCGCCGCATCGGCCTGGAGCCAGCAATGAGCGCCGTCGACCCGGCCGCCGCTGCCGCTGCCGACACGGTGCCGCCGCCGGTCGCCCCACCCGCCAATGCGCGCATGGCCGCGATGGCGTCCAAGCCGCTGTGGAAGGTGTTCCTGCTGTTCCTCGCGCCGATGTTGCTGAGCAACATCCTGCAGTCGCTCTCGGGCACGCTCAACAACGTCTACCTGGGGCAGATGCTCGGTGTGCGCGCGCTGGCGGCGGTGTCGGGCTTCTTCCCGATCATGTTCTTCTTCATCGCCTTCACGATCGGCCTCGGGGCTGGCGCCTCGGTGCTGATCGGCCAGGCCTGGGGCGCGCGCGAGCCCGACAAGGCGCGCGCGGTGGCCGGCACGACACTCACGGTGGGCATCCTGCTCGGCCTCGGTGTCGCGCTCTTCGGCGGCATCTTCACCGAACCGATGCTGAAGCTGCTCGGCACGCCGGCCGACATCCTGGTCGACGCCACCCGCTACGCGCGCATCATCCTGATCGCGATGCCGGGCCTGTTCGTGTTCCTGCTGTCGACCGCCATGCTGCGCGGCGTCGGCGACACCGTGACCCCGCTCTACACGTTGATGATCTCGACCGCGCTGGGCCTGGTGATCACGCCGGCGCTGATCAGGGGCTGGTTCGGCCTGCCGCAGCTCGGCGTGGCCAGCGGCGCCTGGGCCACCGTGGTCTCCTTCGTGGTCGCGACCGCCTGGCTGGCCTTCCATCTTCGGCGCAAGAAGAGTCCGCTGGCGCCGGATGCCGACTTCGTGCGGCACTTGCGCGTGCGTCCGGCGCTGCTCAAGGCGGTGCTCAAGGTCGGCGTGCCGACCGGCGTCCAGATGATCGTCGTCTCGCTGGCCGAGATCGCGCTGCTGTCCTTCGTCAATGCCTACGGTTCCGATGCGACCGCGGCCTATGGCGCGGTCAACCAGGTGGTGGCCTACGTGCAGTTCCCGGCGATCTCGATCGCGATCACGGCCTCGATCCTCGGCGCCCAGGCGATCGGCGCCGGCCAGGTGCAGCGCCTCGGCGCGATCACCCGCACCGCGCTGTTGATGAACCTGATGCTGACCGGCTCGCTGGTGGTGCTGGGCTACCTGTTCTCGCGGCCGCTGATGGGCTTCTTCATCACCAGCGAGCCGGTGATCGAAGTGGCGCAGACGCTGCTGCACATCATGCTGTGGAGCACCGTGATCTTCGGCATGGGCGCGGCCCTGTCGGGGATCATGCGCGCCAGCGGGTCGGTGCTGGTGCCGACCGCGATCTCGATCTTCTGCATCGCGCTGATCGAGGTGCCGGTGGCGTGGGGGATGAGCCACCGCCTGGGCCTGAACGGCATCTGGATCTCCTATCCGGTGGCCTTCACCGCGATGCTGACGCTGCAGGCCTGCTACTACCGCTTCGTATGGCGCAAGAAGGCGATCCAGCGGCTGATCTGAGCGCGGCCGCGCGGCCGATCCTCTACTCCTTCCGGCGTTGCCCCTATGCGATGCGGGCGCGGATGGCCATCGCCGTCAGCGGCCAGTTCTGCGAACTGCGGGAGGTCGTGCTGCGCGACAAGCCGGTCGAACTGCTGGCCGCGTCGCCGAAGGGCACGGTGCCGGTGCTGGTCGACGTGGATGGCCGCGTGATCGACCAGAGCCTTGACATCATGCTGTGGGCGCTGAGGCGCAACGACCCGAAGCACTGGCTGAGGCCCGCTCACGCGACGCTGGACGAGATGCTGGCGCTGATCGCCGAATGCGACGGTGATTTCAAGCGGCACCTGGACGGCTACAAGTATCCGGAGCGGCAACCGGTGGCCGAGGCCGGTGCCGAATCACATCGCGCACGAGGCGCCCTCTTCCTCGCGCGGCTTGAGACGCTGCTGCAGACCCGGTCCTGTCTGCACGGCGACACGCCCGCGGTCGCAGATATCGCGATCGCGCCTTTTGTGCGGCAGTTCGCGCAGGTCGATGCGGCCTGGTTCGAAGCGCAGGAGGCCTGGCCGCGCCTGCACGCCTGGCTGGCCGCACGGCTCGAGGCACCGGTCTTTGCGCACGTGATGCACAAGTACCCGCCCTGGCGCGCCGGCCAGCGCGGCGTCGAGTTCCCTGCCTGATCGAAAACCTCAGGACGTCTGCGCGATCAACTCCAGCGGCACGACCTCGACCTCGCCGCCGGCGACGCGCTTGCTTTCCTCGGTATAGCGCTTGAAGAAATCCTGGCTCTGCAAGGCCTTGATCGCCTGCTCGTCCGACGCGGCGGCCAGATGGTAGTAGCCTGCGCCATCCCGCTCCTTCAGGCAGCGGTAAGAAATCTTGCCCTTCACGGCCGGCTCGGTGTCCAGCCAGGCGATGAACTGGCGGATGTGCTCATGCCATGCCTCGGCCGTGCCGTTCTTGAACTGGTACTTGATGAGGAAGTGCTTCATCGACGGCCACCTTTCGGATGTCGGACTGGCGGCGGCGTCGGAACGCCCAGGGGCCGACGCCGCACCTGACGCCATTGGGCTCGGGAACGCGCGGACTGGCAAGCCGGGACGGGAAAAGGACGGCTGTTCTCGCAGCTATTCGAACACCACGGCTCCCGCTTCGCTATCCCTGACGCGCCGCTTCGCCCGCGGCCCAGCGCCACACCGCCTGGATCGCAGGCTCGCGCTCGCGCCCGTTTGCCGCCGCGAGGAAATAGCTGCCTGTCGAGAGAATCGGCCCGAACGGTTGCAGCAATGCGCCGCTTCGCAGTTCGTCGGCGGACAGTGTCAAGCTCAGCAAGGCGACGCCGTGGCCCGCCAATGCGGCGAGCATCGCGTGCGTCTCGTCCGAGAACGACAGATCGCCCTTCCCGCCCTTTTCTCGCGTCCTGCCGCCGTGCCGTCCTTGCGGCGCGATGCCGGCCTCGTCGAACCAACGCATCCAAGTCGCGGGCGCATGCGCCCGTGCCTGCCAGTCGAAGTGGATCAGCGGCATCTTCGCCAGGTCCTGCGCGCGGCGAAGGCCCAGATGCGGACTGCACACGGGCGCATATCGTTCGGCGATCAGCGCTTCGGTCACCAGTCCGGGCCACCGCCCCGATCCCGAGCGGATCGCGAGATCGGCCTCCGCGCGCGTCAGATCAACGACCGCGTCGCTCGCATGCAGGCGCAGTTCGATGCCGGGGCATGCGGCCCGGAAGCTGGCCATCCGCGGCAGCACCCATTTGGCGGCGAAGGCGGCGTGAGTGGTCAGCGTCACGGTCTCGCGGGCGCTTCGTGCGCGTGCGGAGCGAACGCCCGCCTCGACCATGTCCAGCCCTTCGCGCACGGCAACGAAAAGTCGTTCGCCAGCAGGCGTCAATGCAAGCTGACGCGTGAGCCGACGAAACAGCGGCTGGTCGAGCGCCTCTTCGAGGCCACGCACCTGATGGCTGATGGCGGTCGGCGTGACGGACAGCTCGCGCGCGGCGCGCTGAAAACTGAGGTGGGCTGCGGCGGCTTCGAATGCGCGCAGCGACGACAGCGGAGGCAATCGCCTGGGGCTTCGAACAGATGAATTCAATTCATCTAAAGGCAAGAAATCATCGTTTGTCATCGTCATTTCGACATTTGAAAATTCAAAGACCCTGACGCCTTTCTCAAAGAGAAACGAAAAAATAACTCATCCATTATGTCCAACGAAAGCTCCCCGATGACACAGATTCTTCATATCGACGCCAGCGCCCGTGCCGGCCGCTCCGGCATCGATCCCCATGGTTCACACACACGCAGGCTCTCTGCTCGCTTCGTCGAGCGCTGGCGCGCTTCGCGGCCCGACGACCCGATCGAGTACCTCGACGTGGGTCGGTCGCCGCCCGCGCACGTCACGGGACCATGGATCCACGCGGCGTTCACGAAACCCGAGGCGCGCGAGCCATGGATGCATGACGTCCTGGCGGAAAGCGATCGCCTGGTGGACCAGTTGCTCGCGGCCGACCTGATCATCGTGGGGCTGCCGATGTACAACTTCAGCGTGCCGGCGCAGTTCAAGGCCTACATCGACAATGTCGTTCGTGTGGGCCGCACGTTCGGTTTCGACCGTGCGCGGGGCGAGGTGCCGTACTGGCCCCTGCTGTCCGATGCCGGCAAACGCGTGGTGTTGCTGGGTTCGCGTGGCGACTTCGGCTATGGCGACGCTCAGCGCATTGCACACCTCAATCACGCCGAAGCCAGCGTGCGCACCGCTCTGGGCTACATCGGCATCACCGAGGTCTTCGACGCCGCGGTGGAATACGACGAGTTCGGTGGCGAGCGGCTGGCCCGGTCGATCAAACAGGCGGAGTGCGCCGTCGACCAGTTGGTCGAACGGTTGACGACGCAAGCAACTCTGAGGCGCGATGGTCAGATCACGCAGTGGAGATGAGCTTGTTGCCGTTCGGGTCGCGAAAGTAGCTGCAGTAGATGGGACCGCGTTCGAACTCCGGGCTGTACCGAAGATCGGACAGAGTCAAGTCGACACCGCTTCCCGCTCCGGCCAATACTGCGCCAGCATCCGCTGGTGATAGCCCACGAGGTTCGATCGGCCGGCCACCAGTTCCTTTTGCGGGGAATCGAAGGGAGGCAGCAACAGCGTGTGAAGGAAAGCGAAGACGGTCGCATCGAGTTCGCTCGGCCGGTCGCCCAGGAAGTACGGCTTGTCGGCCAGGAAGTCGCTGGCCGCGGCATAACCGCGGTCCGCCATGGCGTGGATTTGCTCGATGGGTCGCCGGCCGGTGCCTTGCGCCTTGAGCTGGGCCAGCGTGTTGCGCCGCACCGCCCTGACCGCCCACGGGCGCACGAATGCGGGCACGCCCAGCGCGCCCATGTAGTCGGCCATGACCGCGATCAGGATTGCGAAATTCGGGTCCGGAACCCAGCGCTGGTAGTAGGCGGCGAAATAGAGGTCGGTCTCGAACAGGGATCGCCAGGCGCGCGCCACCGCCCGCTCGGACGGGCCCCAGCGCCGCTCACCCAGCGGGTCCTGATGCAATTCGCGCAGCATGTCGATGATCTGCTGCGAATCATTGAGAAGCCGGCCGTCGTCCAGCGTCAAGGCCGGCAGCTTGTCGTTGCCCATCTTGCGCACATTGGCGACCTGCGTGGTGCACGGCAGCTGCGCCATCCGCAGCCAGGTCAGAAGCTTGACGACGAACGGACTCAGGTCGATGCAGTTCCAGGCGGGGCCGAAGGTATGGACGATCATCTCGATGCTCTGTGATTTGCCCAGAGGCTAACCCGACGAGGCCCGAAAGCCGAGCGGCCTGCGACAAACCGCTACGAGATGCTCACTCGAACACCTCGTCGCCCGTCGGTTCGCAGTGCGGCACCGCGTTCATCGTGTGCCGCAGCTTCGCCAGCTCCCAGTACATCCGTCGTGCGGATGCACCTATGAGGTCCTCTAGCGGATCCGGGTGTTTGGTGCGCTGCGCGCGGGATCGCGACCGATGAGCATCCAGGCGCTCAGGGCGCTCAGCAGTGCCAGGCCGGCGCACACGAGCATGACCCAGCGGAAGCCCGAGACGAAGGCGGCGTTGACCGTCTGCCTGAGCGCCGCGGCCGCAGCCGCGTCGGCGCCGGGCGGCAGCGCGGCGCCCGCCAGTTGGCTGCGCTGGGCCTGCACGAAGGCGGTGGTCTCGGCCGAGGCGCCGAGCTCGCGCAGGCCCTGGCCCAGCCGCAGGTCGAAGGCCCAGGCCAGGACCACGCCGAAGACCGCGATCGCCAGCACCGCCGCGGCACGCGAGACCGCGTTGTTCACGCCCGAAGCGATGCCCGCGAGATCCGCGCCGACCGCATTCATCACGGTGGTGGTGAGCGGCGCGACCGTCACCGTCATGCCGAAGCCGAGCACCACCACCGCCGGGAAGAACGAGGTCCAGTAGTTCGCGCCGACACCCGGCACCGCGAACAACGCAAAACCGATCGCCGCGATGCTCGGCCCCACCACCAGCGGCAGGCGCGGGCCGAAGCGATCGACCAGTTGTCCGGCCCAGCCCGAGAGCGCGAACATGATCAGGATGAACGGCAGCAGGGCCGCGCCCGCCACCGTCGCCGAGTAGCCCTGCACCTGGATCAGGTTGAGCGGGAAGAAGTACAGCCCGCCGCCGAGCGCCGCATAGAGCAGCAGCGTCAGCAGGTTGGCGCCGCCGAAATTGCCGATGCGAAGCAACGGCAGCGGCAGCATCGGCGAGCGCACCCGCCACTCGACCACGACGAAGGCGACGCTGGCGGCGAGGCCGCCGAGCAGCGCAGCCAGCACGGACGGCGAGCCCCAGCCCTGGGTCGGCGCCTCGATGAAGGCATAGACGATGCCGCCGAGCGCGACCGTGGCCAGCGCCGCGCCCCAGAGATCGAGCCGCTCCCCGGCGGCCGCGCCGCCACGGCTTTCAGGCACGTGGCGCCAGACGATCAGCAGCACCACGACCGCCATCGGCAGGTTGACCAGGAAGGCCCAGATCCACGAGTAGTGATCGACCAGGAAGCCGCCCACCACCGGCCCGATGGCGGCCGTGATGCCGCTGAAGCCCGACCAGGTGCCGATCGCGCGGCCGCGCTCCTTCTCGGGAAACGATGCGCTGATGAGCGCCAGGCTGCCCGGCACCAGCATGGCGCCGCCGACACCCTGCACCGCGCGCGCCAGGATCAACTGCCGCACGTCGCCCGCCAGCGCGCAGCCGAGCGAGGCCAGCGCGAAGAGCGCGACGCCGACCGCGAAGATTCTCCGCCGCCCGAAGTGGTCGCCCAGCGACCCGCCGACGAGCAGCAGCGCGGCAAGAAAGAGCGCATAGGACTCCACCACCCACTGGGCCTGGAAGGCGGTCGCATGCAGATCGGCCTGGATCGCGGGCAACGCGACGTTCACCACCGTGCCATCGATGAAGGCCATGCTGGAGCCGATGATCGCCGCGCCCAGCACCCACGGCTTCGAGGCCGGCGGACAGCCGGTCGGCTCGCAGCCGTGAAGGATCAGCGTGTCGTCGCCCGGTGGCTTGCCGATCTGGCTCATGGGGTGTGCCCTCCGCGCAGGGGTGTTGGTCGCCGGAGTATGAAGGCCGGCCGCGATTCCGGCGCAGGACCGCCCACGCGATCGACGCCGTCGAACCGGATTTTCAAGGCTCGGGCCCGGGCGCCGCACCGGTTCCCGGCTTCGGGCCTCGTGATAGATTGCACGCCGGGAAGTTTCCCGGGACGCGTGCGCGAACAAGAACGGAAGAGGATCGGAATGGGACCCTGGCTGGCCAGGATGCTGAAGCGCACGGCGCTGCTGCTGGGCATCGTTTTCGTCACCCTGATCGCGGTTCGCACCTACGACGTGCAACGCGGCCCGGCGCTCGAACCGTGGCATACGCACGTACCGCACGAGCTCTCCGGCGACGAGATCCGCAAGGCCGACTGGCCCGCCTGGCTGGCGGCCGAGAACGCGGCCTTCGATCAGGTCCGGCAGGAGGTGACGCAGAAGCTGCCGCCCGAGCTGCAGACCCCGTCGAACCGCTATTTCGAAGGCAGCCCGATCTATCCGGGCCATTTCCGGCAGGACTGGAACCGCTCCTACACGCTCGACCCGCAAGGGCCGCCGAAGGGGGCGGTGGTGCTGCTCCACGGCCTGACCGATTCGCCCTTCAGCCTGCGCCATGTCGCCACGCTGTACCGCGACCGCGGCTTCGTGGTCGTCGCGATCCGCATGCCGGGCCACGGCACCGTGCCCGCCGGGCTGACCCACGTCCAATGGGAGGACTGGTCCGCGGCGACGCAGCTCGCGGTGCGCGAAGCACGGCGGCGCGTGCCGGCGCCGTTGCCCCTGCACGTGGTCGGCTTCTCCAACGGCGGCGCGCTGGCGACCAAGTACGCACTCGATGCCATCGACGACAGACAGCTTCCGCGGCCCGACCGGCTGATCCTGATCGCGCCGATGATCGGCATCACCGAGCTGTCGCGCTTTGCCGGCGTGTTCGGCTGGCCGGCCGTCTTCCCGGCCTTCGCCAAGGCGGCCTGGCTCGGCATCGTGCCGGAGTTCAACCCCTTCAAGTACAACTCGTTCCCGGTCAACGGCGCACGCCAGTCGTCCCTGCTCACGCGCGACCTGCAGGCGCACGTGCTGCGCGAGGAGCGAGCCGGCCGGCTCGACCAGCTGCCGCCGATCCTCACCTTCCAGTCAGTGATCGACTTCACGGTCAGCACCCGCGCGATCGTCACCAGCCTCTATGCGCGGCTGCCCGCCAATGGCAGCGAACTGGTGCTGTTCGACCTCAACCGCAGCGTCAAGTTCGGACCGCTGCTGCGCTCCGGCAGCGACCTGCGGCCGGACCGGGTGCTGCCGCCGGCACCGCGGCGTTTCCGCTCGACGCTGGTCACCAATGCCGACATTCACAGCCGCGAAGTCGTGGAACAGGTCACGGAGGCCGGCTCGACCACGGTGCAGACCCGGCCGCTGGGGCTCGAGTTTCCGATCGAGGTGTTCTCGCTCTCGCACCTGGCCCTGCCCTTCCCGATCACCGATCCGCTGTACGGCATCCGGCCCGACGACAGCGACGATTTCGGCGTCAACCTCGGCGCGCTGGCGGTGCGCGGCGAGCGCGGCGGGCTGATCGTCAGCCTGGATTCGCTGACCCGGCTGTCCTCGAACCCGTTCTACGACTTCATGGCCGAACGGATCGCGGCGACCATTCCGGCGCCCTGATCAGCGGGCCGCCACACGCATCAGGCGCGCCGCCTCTTCCGCGCGCGCGTCGTCGACCTCGCGCAACACGCCCCCCAGGTCGACCGGCCCGGTCGCGCGCACGAAGGTGCCCGTCAATGCCGAGGCGGTGTGCAACTCGCCGCGTTCGTAGAGGTTCCAGATCTCTTCGCCGTAGCGGGTCGGCAGTAGTTCGGGTGCGAACTGGCCGAAGAAGGCATTGAGATTCGCCACGTCGCGCAGCAGCATCCGCCGTGCGTGGTTGTTGCCCGCCGCGTCGACGGCCTGCGGCAGGTCGATGATCACGGGACCGTCGGCGCCGAGCAGCACGTTGAACTCCGAGAGATCGCCATGCACCACGCCGGCACACAGCATGCGGACCACTTCCACCAGCAGCGTCGCATGGTGCCGCCGCGCATCCTCGGGCGTGAACACCACGTCGTTGAGGCGCGGCGCGGCATCGCCCTGCGCGTCGGTGACCAGCTCCATCAGCAACACGCCGTCGCAGAAGTTGTAGGGCTCCGGCACCCGGACGCCCGCGGCCGCCAGGCGATAGAGCGCGTCGACCTCGGCGCTCTGCCAGGCGGCCTCGGTGGCCTGCCGTCCGAACTTGGTGCCCTTGGCCATCGCGCGCTGCAGGCGCGTGTTCTTGACCTTGCGGTTCTCGGTGTAGTCGACGGCCTGGCGAAAGCTGCGCTGGGTGGCTTCCTTGTAGATCTTGGCGCAACGCGTGTCGTCGCCGCAGCGCACCACGTAGACCATCGCTTCCTTGCCGCTCATGAGCTGGCGTACCACGCTGTCGATCAGGCCTTCGTCGATCAGCGATTGCAGTCGGGGGGGTGCTTTCATGGCGCATTCTGCCTGTCGGCCATTCACAGCCCGGCGCAGCCGCCCTCCGGCTCACGACTTCAGGCGTGGATCCAGAACGCGCTTTCCGCAAACTCCTCGCCGTTCCACCAGCCGGCCTTGCCGGTACCGCGGCTGAAGTTGCGCACCCCGGCCTGGCTCTGCAGCGGCGCGATGACCAAGCCGGCGGCATTGCGGCGGGCGCTCGCGGTGGCGGTTTCGGGCACCACCGCGACGATGTGGCCCGAGCGGCCGTCCTCTTTTCTTCGCGCCACGATCAGGCCGACCGCACCCTGGTTGGCGGCCTGTTGCAGCTCGGTCAGCATCCCGCTCTGGCGCCAGCCGAAGGCCTGGCCGAAGTCGCGCAGCCAGCGGAACAGGTCGTTGGCGCGCAGTTCGACCACGGTGTTGCCGATCATGGGCGTCACCTGCGCTCCACCGGCCAGCGCCAGGATGGCCGGCGTCGTCCACCAGACCCGCGGCAGGTACACGCCCGCGAGGTGGCAGAAGTCGTGGCAGTAGATGTTGCAGAAGGTCAGGCCCGCGCGCGGCTGGTAGCGCTTGTGCGAGGGCTTGTCCACCGCCAGCCAGTCGACGATGGCGCCGAGCTCGGCACGCAGCGCCTGCGCACTCGTGCCGAGCCGGCCCGGCTGGTTCGGCTCGTTCAGCGAATGGGCGTTCGCGTTGTCGCGGCGCCGGGTCAGGTGGCCCGGCGGACGCGGCAGGGCCGCCGCCGGCGGCGTGAAAACCGGCTGCGGCGCTGCGCGGGCGCCGTTCGGCGTCACGGGATTCCGGCGCGTGGGCGCGGGCGCCAGGAACTTCGTCGACGCGAAGCCGTGCAGCCGCGCGCCGAAGAGTTCGGTCTCCACCTCCAGGAAGCCCTTCACCGGCATTCCGGTCACGGCGCGCACCGGATGCCCGCTGGGCAGGTTCGCGACCACATTGGCCTGGGGCGGCGTGCTGATCGAAGGCGCGCTGCGAAGGCGCAGCATGCCGTCGACCGTGGTCACCACCATCGCCGCTCCCTCGGCGATCGGCGGCGCGGGCGGCGGCACGATGGCGACACCCGGCGGCGGTTCGACCAGCGGTGCCGGGTCATCCGGCATTGCAGCGGTGCGCGCCAGCCGGATGAAGTCGAACAGCAACTCGCCATAGAAGCGGGTGCCGTTGAAGTGGCCCTGCCTGAGGCCCTTGGCGGGACTGAAGCCGCCGGTGTTGTAGGCGATGCCGACCGCGGCGAGTTCGAGGTCGCCGAGCGACTCGCGGTCCTGGAAGCCCAGCTTGCGCAGCGCGTGGCGCAGCTCGACCAGGCACTTGCCCAGCGTCTCCTCGAAATGCTCGTACCGGCGCTCGAGAAAATAGTCCGGATCGGTCAGGAAGAACTGCAGGTCGCACTGGAACATGCCGTAGCCGTGGCAGAACTTGTCGGGCCGGGCGGCCGCGCCGGTGTAGCCCGGCACCTTCGCCGCCATCTCGACCAGCGCCTGGCGGGCGATCGCGAACATCCGGTCGCCGTTCGGCCGGGCCAGCAGCTCGGCCTTGGTCCTCGGGAAGGCGCGGCGACCCTTGTCGGCATCGAGCGTGTCGCCGACGCAGAGCGCGAGGATGCGCGGCGTCGCCATGTTCTCGCGCCGCAGCAGCGGCCAGATGTGGCCGGTCTCCTGGCAGGCGATGGCGGCGATCATGTCCACGGTCAGCGGGGTGCCGGCCAGGAGCGGCACGATGCGCGGCCCGAACTCGGTCTTGAACCACAGGATGTCCGAACGATCTGGCATGAGGCCCCCCTTGGCGCCACAGGTGCCTCAACGATAGGAGGCTGCCCCGCGGCCGGCAATCGGCCGTCGGAGATAGGGCCGGACTGCACCGCCTGGGGGCGGCGAATGCACGGAGTGACGGGCGTGGGGGCTGGGTCCGCCGCCGGGCCGCCCCAAGGCGGACCGCGCCCCCTCGGGGGTCAGCGAGTACACGGAGTGACGAGCGTGGGGGCTTCAGTCCTGCCGGGTGCGCAGCGTGCTGCAGACCGCGGCGACTGCCGCGCAGCAGGCCGCAAGGCTCAGCGCAATCACCTGCCCCTTGCCCTCGTGCGGGCTCCAGAAACTGAAGATCGCGGCCAGCAGCACCGCGCCCAGGGTCTGGCCCGTGAGCCGCGCGGTGCCCAGCATGCCGCTCGCCGCCCCGCTGCGGTGCGGTGGCGGCGTGGTCACGATGGTGTGGTTGTTGGGCGACTGGAACAGCCCGAAGCCCAGGCCGCACAGCACCATGCGCCAGACGATGTCGACGTTGCCCGGATGCGCCGGCAGCGCCGCCAGCAGCGCCAGGCCGGTGGCCAGCAGGGCCAGGCCGATGCCCCCCAGCAAGCCGTCGGAGTATCGGCCGATCAGCCGACCCGCGATCGGGGCCATCACCACGATCGCCAGCGGCCAGGCGGTGATCAGCAGGCCGGCTTCGACGTGCGAGCGCCCGTAGGTGTCCAGCAGCAGGAAGGGCAGCGCGATGAACGACAGCATCTGGGCGCAGAAGGCAGCCACCGAGGTGCCCATCGAGAGCGCGAACACCGGGATGCGCAGCAGGTCGACCGGGAACAGCGGCACGGCCAGCGCAGCCTGCCGCCGCAGGTAGAGGAAGCCAACCGCCACGCCCGCCAGCAGCAGCGCCCAGGCCATGGGCCCGGCGCCTTGCCCGGATTCGCCGCGCACGCCCAGCCGATCGGCGCCGACGAAGATCAGCGCGAACATCGCCACGTTGAGCACGACGTCGATCAGCGAGAAGCGAACCCCGGATGACATCGAATCGTTGACCGGCAGCGCCCGCAGGCCCAGCACCCACACCAGCGCCCCGAGCGGCACGTTGAGCGCGAACAGCCAGGGCCACGAAGCGACCGAGAGGATCCCGGCTGCCACCGAAGGGCCTGCCACCGAGGCGGTGGCCACCACCATCGAGTTGATCGCCATGCCGCGTCCGAGCTGGGCCGACGGAAAGATGCGCCGCACCAGCGCAGCGTTGACGCTCATGATGCCGGCGGCGCCCAGCCCCTGCAGCGCTCGGCCCGCGATCAGCATGCCGAGCGAGTTGGACAGCGTGGCAATGAGCGAAGCGGCCGCGAACAGTGCCATGCCTGTGAGGTAGACGCGCCGGTAGCCGATCCGGTCGCCGAGCGAGGCGAGCGGCAGCAGCATCACGAGGGCCGCGATCTGGTAGGCGTTGACCACCCAGATGGCATGCGCCGGGTCGGCCTGCAGCTCGCGCGCAATGCCCGGCAGCGCGAGATTGACGATGGTGCCATCAAGAATCGCCACCGCGATGCCGAGGATCACCACCATCATGGCCTGCCGGCGCTGCGGCTGGGGCAGCCCGTCGGGCGCGGCGGAAGCGGCGGGCGCCGCCAGGGTGGCCGACACCGTCTCAGCCCGCCGGACAAGCGGCCTGGCGCCGCCCGTCCAGCGTGAGCCAGGTCAGCACGACGGCGATCAGCGCGCCGCCCGCCATGCCGGCGACCATCGGCAGCGGTCGGCCGTCGGTGAAGACGCCGACCACCGCCATCACCACCGCGCCGGTCAGCATCTGCAGCGTGCCGAGCAGGGCCGAGGCGGTGCCGGCGATGGTGCCGTGCTTTTCGAGCGCCAGCACCGAGGTGGTGGGAATGACCAGCCCCATCAGCCCGCTGGCGATGAAGTACAGCACGATCAGCACCGCCAGCCGGTCGCCGCCGCCCGCGTAGTAGGCGAACATGGCCAGCATCACGGCGCCGCAGGCGGCAACGCTGCTCTTGACCACGCGCTCGATCCCGAAGCGTTCGCACAGCGGCCCGTTGAGCTGGGCGGCGGCGAAAAAGGCCGCCGCATTGACGCCGAAGGCCACGCTGTACAGCACCGGCGACAGCCCGTAGTGGTCGATCATCACGAAGGACGAGTTCGCCAGGTAGGTGAAGAAGCCCGCCATCGCGAAGGCGCCGATGAAGACCAGCCCGAGGTAGTGCGTGTCGCGCAGCAACACGCCGTACGCCGCGAGCGCGCTGCCCAGGCTGCTCTCGACCCGCTCCTCGGCCGGCCGGGTTTCCTTCAGCACCAGGGCGACGGTCGCCAACCCGATCACTGCGGCCAGCGTCACGGCCCAGAACACGCCGCGCCAGCCGGTGAAGGCGATCACTGCGCTGCCGGCCAGCGGCGCCAGGATCGGCGACACGCTGAAGACCAGCATCAGCAGCGACATCAGCCGCGCCGCGTCGTTGCCGGTGTGCAGGTCGCGCACCACGGCGCGCGGGATCGCCATGCCGGCCGCGGCGCCCAGGCCCTGCACGAAGCGCAGCGCGATCAGCATCTCGATGCTGGTGGCCATCGCGCAGCCGATGCTCGCGAGCGCGAACAGGCCGAGCCCGAAATAGAGCGGCGGCTTGCGCCCCACCATGTCGGACACCGGGCCATAGAGCAGCTGCCCGACGCCGAGCGAGATGAAGAAGGCGGTGAGGCTCATCTGCACCGGCCCGATACCGGCGTGCAGGCTGCTGCCGATCTCGGGCAGGGCCGGCAGGTACATGTCGATCGCGAACGGGCCGATGGCCGACAACAGGCCCAGCACGAGCGCGATCTTGAAGAAGCGCGAAGAAGTCATGCACCGATTGTCGCCAAGGTCCCGATGGACCGTGGGCAGCGCGATCGGGCCGCCTGTGCTAGCGCTCAGAACAGATGTCCGCTGTCACTGTCCGGCCGCGCGCCCTCGATGGCCAGCATGCGCAGCTTCGACGCTGCGCCGCCGTGGGCCGAGAAGCCGCCCCACTGCCCGCCCGCGGCCAGCACCCGGTGGCAGGGCACGACCGGCGCGAAGGGATTGAGCCCCAACGCCTGGCCGACCGCGCGCGCCAGGCCCTTGTCGCCGAGCTCGGCCGCGATGTCGCCATAGGTGCGGGTGCGTCCGGGCGGAATGCGGCGCGCGATCTCGTAGACGCGCCGGTGGAATTCGCTGACGCCCTCGAGGTCGAGCTCGATCTCGGCCAGGTCGCGCGGTTCGCCGTTCAGCAGAGCACGGATGCCTTCGATCGCCGGGGCGACCTCCGGCGGCGGTTCGCACTCCGGCCATTGCGCGAAGCGCTTCCTCATGCGCTCGCGCGTGGCGCCCTCCCCGCCTTCGGGCAACTGCACGCCGGCAATGCCGCGCGGACCCCAGGCGATGCCGCAGGCGCCGATGGCGGTGTCGAACAGCGCGAATCCGGGCGCAGCCATGGTTGTCTTCCGGTTCGATCCGGCGCGCTGTCAGGCCCCGCAGGGCGGAGTCGGGCTGGCCTGCAGCGCCGAGGCGCTGGCCGCGATGGCATCGGCCAGCCGGGCGGCGACCCGCTGCGCGCCCTCGGCCAGCGCATCCATGCCGGCGTCCACGGGCTCCGACAGCGAGAGCCGGCAAGCGACCGCCGGCCCTTCGTCCGTGCGACGCACGGTCCAGCTGAAGCTGGCGTCGACCCGGCTGGCCTCGATGGCGTCGAACTGTCCCATCTGCACCGTGATGCGGATCGCCGGCTGGCCGCGAGAGCGGCCGGACTTGGTCAGGTCGACCGCCCCGAGCCGGGCCGCGATGGCGCTGCCCAGCGCGTCGCGCAGCTCATTCTCGAACGAGGAGGACCAGCGGTGCTGCTCGAGGATGTCCACCTGCGGGCCGCCGGCCGAGCCTTGCTGCCGAACCACCAGCTGCGGCCGGGCGAAGCGCTCGGGCATGGCGATCGGCGCGAGTTCGATGAAGGCCGGCGCTGCCGCGGCGGTCGCGGCCGGTGCGCGGGCCGGCGGCGTGGGCTCGGCCAGGCTGTAGAACTGGGTGCGGGTGCTGCCGCATCCGACCAGCAGGAGCGCCGCGCTCAGCGCCGATGCCGCGAGGCGCCATGTCGTGGTTCTCATTTCTGCTTGTCCTCCGGCTTGCCGCGGATCAGTGATTCGGGATGGCGTTCCAGGTAGTCGGTCAGGATGCGCAGCGACGCCGCCGCCCGCGTGACTTCCTGCAAGGTCTGGCGCATGTCCTGCTGCAGCGGGGAGTCGTCGGCGATCGTCTTCTCGGCCGAGTTCAGCGTCCGGCGCACATCCTTCATGGCTGCCGCCATCTCCGGCGTCAGGTCGTTGTTCAGGCTCTTGGCGAGCTGCTCGGCGCTGGTCAGCGTCTTGTTGAGCGTGGCCATCGTCTTTCGCAGATCGGCGCTGAGCTCCTCGAAGGGCACCTTGTTGATCTTGCGCGCGATGTCCGACACCTGGGACTGCAGCTCGTCCAGGCTGTTGGGCGCGGTCGGCAACTCGATCGGCGTCCGGCTGATGTCCAGGGTGGCCGGCTTCGCATCGGGGAAGAAGTCGATGGCCACGTAGACCTGGCCCGTCAGCAGGTTGCCGGTGCGCAGCTGGCCGCGCAGGCCCTTGCTGACCAGGAAGCGCCAGCGCTCGAGCTGCGTGAACTGCGACTCCCTCCCGGGATTGACGTCACGGCGCCGCAGGCGGTCGGGGTAGATCTGCACCATCACCGGCATCTTGAATTCGCGCTCGCTGCGGTCGAACTCGACGCCGATCGACTTGACCTCGCCGACGACCACGCCACGGAAGTCGACCGGCGCACCCGGCGACAGGCCGCGCAGCGACTGGTTGAAGTACAGCAGCATGGTCTGGGAGGGCCCGTCGGGCTCCTTCATCGCGGTGACTTCGTCATTCGCGAGCCCGAACTCCGTGTTCTCCTGCGCCTGCGGCCCGCTCTGGTCGTCGGGCGACTGGAAGGCGATGCCGCCGATCAGGACCGTGACGAGCGACTGGGTGCGCACCTTGAGCCCGCTCGCGTTCAACTCGACATCGAAGCCGCTGGCATGCCAGAAGCGCGTGTTGACGCCGACGAACTTGTCGTACGGCGCGTTGACGAAGACCCGCAGCGTCACGCCGCGGCCGTCGGGGTCGAGCACGTAGGCCGCCACCTGCCCCACCTTGATGCGCCGGAAGTACACGGGCGATCCGATGTCCAGCGAACCGACGTCGCGCGAGTGCAGCAGGAACTGCCGCCCGGAAGCGTCGCGCGTGACGATGGGCGGCGTCTCGAGCCCGATGAATTCGCCCGCGGTCTCTTCCGAAGTGCCGGCATCGGCGCCGATGTAGGCGCCGGACAGCAAGGTGCCGAGGCCGGAAATCCCGGAGGTGTCGAGCCGCGGGCGCACCACCCAGAAACGCGTGTCTTGCGCGGTGAAGGCGCTGGCCTCCTTCTTGAGCTGCACCAGCACGCGCACATGGGAGCGATCGTTGGCCAGGCGGATGCTCTGCACCGTGCCGATCTGCACGTCCTTGTACTTGACCGCCGTCTTGTTGGCCTCCAGGCCCTCGGCGCTCTTGAAGGTCAGCACGATCTCGGGACCGCGGTCGATCAGGATGCGTGCGACCAGCGTCACGCCGACCAGCGCGGCCACGATCGGGATCAGCCAGATCAGCGACGGCAGCCAGTTGCGTCGCTTGACTACCGTCGGCGCGCCCAGCGCCGGCTGGGGCTCGGGAGTCGTGTCTGCTTCATTCATGTGGATTCATTGTCATGTTCGTTTCGTTCTCCCGTGCATCGGGCCGGCTGTCCCAGGTCAGCCGTGGGTCGAAGCTCAGCGACGCCAGCATCGTCAACACGACCACCGCGCCGAAAGCCGCGATCCCGACCCCGGCCGTGATCTCGGCGAAGCCTTGGATGCGCACCAGCCCGGCCAGCAGCGCCACCACGAAGACGTCCAGCATCGACCAGCGCCCGATCACCTCGAGGATGCGATAGAGCTTGGCCCTCTCGAGTTGCCGCCAGGCGCTGCGACGCTGGGCCGTGATGTTCAGCAAGATCAGCGCGGTGAGCTTGAACAGCGGCACCAGGAAGCTCGCGATGAAGATCAGCGCGGCCAGGCCGTAGGCGCCGGACACCCAGAAGTAGATGACACCGCTCAGGATGGTGTCCTGCTGGGTCCCCAGCAGGCTCTTGGTGATCATCACCGGCAGCAGGTTGGCCGGCAGGTAGAGGACCGCGGCGGCCGCCAGATAGGCCCAGGTGCGGTTGATGCTGTCGGGCTTGCGCACGTGCAGGCGGGTGCCGCAGCGCCCGCAGGGCTCGCCGTCGAATGCGCCTTGCCAGGTGGTGCCGCAGTGGTGGCAGCCCATCAGCCGGCCGGCCCCGGCGTCGTCGATCGGCGCGGGCTGGTTCATTCGCGTTGTCCCGGCCGCGGCTCGAAGGCCATCTCCCAGAAGGTTCGCGGGTTGAACGACAGCACCGCGGTCAACAGCACCGTGAGCCCCATGAAGGCCCAGAGCGCCGGGCCGGGGATGACCTGGGCCATGCTGCTGAGCTTGATGATCGCCACCAGCACGCCGAGCAGGAACACCTCGACCATGCCCCAGGGCCGAAGCGCCTGGAGCGCCCCCACCAGGATGCGGAAACCCGCCGGCCGCCGCTCGTAGCGCATCGGCACCAGCAGGTAGAACAGGATGCACAGCTGAATCAACGGAAACAGGAGCGTGGTCGCCAGCACCAGCAGCGCCACCGGCGACATGCCTTCGGAACTCAGCGCCACTACCGCGCCGGCCAGCGTGGTCTCGTTGCTGAGCCCCTGCAGCTCGATCTCGACGATCGGGAACAGGTTGGCGATCGCGAACAGGATCAGGCAGGCTGCGGTGAGCGGCAGCACGCGACCGCTCTGGTCGCCCGCATGGCGGTCGAGTTCGGTGCTGCAGCGCGGGCAGTGCGAGATCTCGCGCGGACGCAGCCGCACACGACGGTAGACGGCGTCGCAGCCTTCGCAGACGATGGCGTCGGGAACTTCTTTCATGCGTATGTGCGGCTATTGTCAGGCAAGCCGAACGGCCGCGGCGCCCTACTCGCCGGCGATCTCTTCCACCGGCTCGCGCCCGTTCAGCGGCTGCACCGGACGGTGATTGTCCGAGAACAATCGACGGAAGGCACTGATCTGCGCGCGCGACATCTCGATCGGCTGCTCCAGCACGACCCACTGCACCTGCTCGGTGCACGGCGGCGTGGTCAGGGAACCGGTGTACAGCAGCACCCTGTGGTCGGCCGGCATCAGCGCGGCGAGATCGAGCTTCCGGTCACGCCCGGCGGCGCCGGCCTTCGGCGGCTGCACGAAGATCGGCGCCAGCGCCTCGTTCTTCTTGCCGGCCTTGATGAGCACGCCGACCACGACGATCCCGCCCTCGGCATTCCGGTTGACCAGATGCAGTTCCATCGGGAATGCCTTGGCGTCGAGGCGGTGCTCGCTGGGCGCATGGAAGTGGAACTGGTCCAGGCGATGTTCGCGGCCCTGGAAGACGACCGCGTTCCCGGATTCGCCGGCCACGTCGAACTGGAGCGTGTGGCCGTTGTTGAGCAGATGGCCCGCGACCTTGCCGTAGTGGATCGCGGCATCGTGCTGCGCGAGCGCACGGGCCTGGGCGGCATGCAGGTCGATCGGCGACTGCTGCCGACCGGCCTTGCACAGCGTGTTGTCCGGCGCCAGAGCAGCCCATTGGGACGGCCCGGTCTTGCCGGCATAGGACCAATGCGCGTGCTCGACCGCCGTGGCGGCGGTGCAGAGGCTGACAACGAACAGGCCCGTGATGGCGGGGCGGCGGAAACGGACCATGGGGCGACGAAGTGGAGGGTAAAGGACCGCCGCTGGAAACGGGGCGTGGTCGGATTTTCAAGCAAGTGCGAGCGCTCGTCGCGAAGAAATTCACCCGAAGTTTCCCGAGTCCGCCGGGGAGAACTCCGGCAATCGTTCGGCACTGGCCTGTCTAAGGCCGGGGCCGCCCGTCCTCCCTGACATGGGCCACCAGGAAATCGAGCAGCGCGCGCACCCGCGCCGGCAACCGACCGGGCCTGCCGAGGTAGAGCGCATGGATCGGCGCGATGTCGCGCGGATTGAACGCCTCCAGCACTGGCACCAGCCGGCCGGCGTCGATGTCGGCCTGCACGTGATAGAGCGACAGCCGCCCCAGGCCGACGCCCGCCAGCACCAAGGCCCGCAGGGCCTCGCCATCGCCGGCTCGCACGTTGCCGGTGATGGGCATGTCGATCACGCGCCCGTCGACCGACAGCGGCCAGTCCGGCACGCTGCGCCTATAGGTGAAACCGAGGCGGTTGTGCGCTTCGAGTTCCTGCGGCGTGCTTGGCGTGCCGTGGCGCGCGAAATAGCCCGGCGACCCGAGGATGGCCTGCCCGGTGGCGCCGAGCCGGCGCGCGATGAGGTCGGACGGCGGCAGTTCGCCCCAGCGAATGGCAACGTCGGCGCGCTCTTCCATCAGGTCGACCACGCGATCGGTGAGCACGATGTTGAGCGTGATCTGAGGATGCAGTTCGAGAAAGCGCGGCACCAGCGGGATCAGCACGTGCTGGCCGAAAGGGACGCTGGCATTGATGCTCACGCGCCCGCTCGGTGCCGCACCTGCGGCGGCGCAGCGCTCGGCCTCGTCCATGTCGGCCAGCACGCGCACGCTGCGCTCGTAGAACTGCCGCCCTTCGGCCGTGAGCTGCAGCTTGCGCGTGGAACGGTGCACGAGCTGGGTCGCGAGCCGCGCCTCCAGCCGCCCGATCAGCTTGCTGACCGCCGAGGGCGTCAGCCCCAAGGCCCGGGCGCCGGCCGAGAAGCTGCCGCGCTCGACCACCTGGACGAAGGCTTCCATCTCGCCGGAGCGGTTGATCTCGGAGCGTGGCATTTGTGAATTAAATTCACAGGATCGTGTCGGACAAGCATTCTATTCATATGAGCACGCAACCGGCACAGTCTCGGACATCATGCCCATCGCCCTCCTCGCCCTCCTCGCCCTCACGCCGGCCGGCGCCTGGCTCGGGTTGCACTTCGGCTGGCGCGCGACCCTCGCATCCAGTCTCAACATCGCGGCCTTCAACCTCGGCAACGCGCTGGGCGCCTGGGTGGGCGGCGCGACGATCGAACGCGGACCGGGCCTCCAGGCACTCGGCTGGGTGGCCGCGCTGCTGACGCTGGTCGGGCTCGCGATCGCGCTCTGGAGCCGTTCGCTCGATCGACGCCTCCCGGCAGCGGCCGCAACCGCCTGCGCGTGAATCGCCTCACCTCCATCCATCTCGACCACAAGGATCCACCATGGAACAACGCTATCTCGGCAACTCCGGCTTCAAGGTGCCGGCCCTCGGCTTCGGCGCCGGCACCTTCGGCGGCGAGGGCCCGCTCTTCAGCGCCTGGGGCAACACCGACGTCGCGGCCGCGCGCCGCATCGTCGACATCTGCCTCGACGCCGGCGTCAATCTGTTCGACAGCGCCGACGTCTATTCGAGCGGCGCCTCCGAATCCATCCTCGGCGCGGCGATCAAGGGTCGGCGCGACAAGGTCATCCTGTCGACCAAGCTGTCGCTGCGCGCGGGCAACGGGCCCAACGACGTCGGCTCCTCGCGCCATCACCTGGTCCAGGGCGTCGACGCGGCGCTCCGGCGCCTGGGCAGCGACACCATCGACCTGCTGCAGCTCCATGCCTTCGACGCCATGACGCCGGTCGACCAAGTGCTGCGCACGCTCGACGACCTGGTTCGCGCGGGCAAAGTGCGCTACATCGGCGCCTCCAACTTCTCGGGCTGGCAGCTGATGAAGTCGCTGGCTGCCTCCGACCGACTGGGCCTGTCGCGCTACGTGGCGAACCAGACCTACTACTCTCTGGTCGGCCGCGACTACGAGTGGGAGCTGATGCCGCTCGGGCTCGACCAGGGCGTCGGCGCCATCGTCTGGAGCCCGCTGGGCTGGGGTCGGCTGACCGGCAAGATCCGGCGTGGCCAGCCGTTGCCGGCCGGCAGCCGCCTCCACGAAACGGCCGGCTTCGCGCCGCCGGTGGAGGACGAGCGGCTCTACCGCGTGGTCGATGCGATGGACCAGGTGGCCGAGGAGACCGGCAAGTCGCTGCCGCAGATCGCGCTCAACTGGCTGCTTCAGCGGCCCACCGTGTCATCGGTGCTGATCGGTGCGCGCGACGAGGCGCAGCTCAAGCAGAACCTCGGCGCGCTCGGCTGGAAGCTCACGACCGAGCAGATCGCGCGGCTCGACGCCGCGAGTGCGGTGACGCCGCCCTACCCTTACTACCCCTACTGGAACGGGCAGTTCGCGGAACGCAGCCCGGTGGCCGTCCAGCCGCGCTGACCGCCCCCACGCTCCGCGCCGCCGCCCGGCGACGGACTCTCAGGCCTCAACCAGCGGCTCGAAGCCACCCCAGAACATCCGCTTGCCATCGAAGGGCATCTTGGACGGATCCATCATGTCGGCCAGGCGCGGGTCGCTCATCGCCTTGGCGTTGACCTTGTCGCGGTGGTCGCGCGATTCGAAGACGATCCACGAGAACACCACCGTCTCGTCGTCCTTCAACTGGACGCTCTGCGGAAACGAGGTGTGCTCGCCAGCCCTGACGTCCTCGGCGATCCATTCGCGGTACTCGAGGGCGCCATGCTCGCGCCAGACGGCACCGGCGCGGGCCGCCAACTGGCGGTACGCCTCGATCTTGTCCTTCGGAACGGGAACAACGTATCCATCGACGTAGGCCATGCAGGTCTCCTTGGTGTGATCGAACATACACAGAACCGAGTGGTTCAGTATATGCAATCCTGCCGCCCGCCCCAAGCCCCGACGCGGCGCACGGGCAATCCCGCAGAATCCAGCCTGTTCTTCCTGCGGACTCTTCCCATGTCGTCTGAACTGATCCAGGTCCTCGTGCTGCTGGGCGTCGCGATCACCATGTTCGTCTCGGGCCGGCCACGGCTCGACGCGGTGGCGCTGATCATGATCGTGCTGCTGCCCGTCACCGGGGTCATCGACATGAACGAAGCGCTGGCCGGCTTCTCCGACCCGAACATCGTGCTGGTCGCCGCCCTGTTCGTGCTGGGCGAAGGGCTGGTGCGCACCGGTGTCGCCCAGAACGTCGGCGACTGGCTGGTGGCGCGCGGCGGCAGCAGCGAAACCCGCCTGCTCGTGCTGCTGATGCTGGCGGTCGGCCTGATGGGCTCGTTCATGAGTTCCACCGCGGTGGTCGCCATCTTCATCCCCATCGTGATGCGCATCGCGCAGCAGACCGGCATCGCAGCCAGCCAGCTGCTCATGCCCGTGAGCGTGGCGGGCCTGATCAGCGGGATGATGACGCTGGTCGCGACCACGCCGAACCTGATCGTCAACGGCGAACTCATGCGCCACGGCGCGGAAGGCTTCGGCTTCTTCGCCTTCACGCCGATCGGCGTGCCGGTGCTGATCCTCGGCATCGCCTACATGCTGGTGGCGCGGCGCCGGCTGCCCAGCGAGAGCACCGCGGCGGGCGGCGGACGGCCCAGCCTGAACGACTGGGTGGAGCAGTACAAGCTGCACGACCGCGCCTTCCGGCTCAGCGTGGAGCCGCGCTCGCCGCTGGTGGGCCGCAGCCTGGATGGGCTGGGGTTGAACGATGCCTCCGATGCCCGCGTGATCGCCCTGGAGCGCCAGCACACGCTGCGGCGAGAGGTTCTGCGCGCATCCGCCGACACCGAGATCCGGGCCGGCGACATCCTGCTGCTGGACGTCGAGTCCAGGGACTTCGACGTGCCGCGCCTGTGCGAGCGGTACGCGCTCCACATGCTGCCGATCTCCGGCGCCTACTTCACGGACCAATCGCGCGACGTCGGCATGGCCGAGGCGATCATCCCGGTCGATTCCACGCTGGTCGGCACCACCGGCGACGAGTCGCGCCTGCTGGCCCAGCACGACCTCACGATCGTGGGCTTGCGCCGCGGCCGGGTCACCCACGAGCACGGCCTCGAGAATGCGCGGCTCAAGGTCGGCGACACGCTGCTGCTGGTGGGCCCGTGGCAGGCCATCCGGGCGCTGCAGTCCGACGGCCACGACCTGGTGGGTCTGAGCCTGCCGCTGGAAGGCCGGACCCTGATCCCGGTGCCGCGGCGCGCGCCCCACGCGGTGTTCTGCCTGCTGCTCGTGATCGGGTTGATGCTGTGGGGCGTCATACCCAACGTCCAGGCCGCCATCGTCGGCTGCCTGCTGATGGGATTGTTCCGCTGCGTCGACCTGGACACGGCCTATCGCGCGATCCACTGGCGCAGCCTGATCCTGATCGTGGGCATGCTGCCCTTCTCGCTGGCGCTGCAGCGCACCGGCGGGATCGACCTCGCCGCCGACGGCCTGCTCGCGCTGGTGGGCAACTTCGGCATCCGGCCGGTGCTGGCCAGCCTGTTCATCCTGACCGCGGGGATCGGCCTGGTGGTGTCGAACACGGCCACCGCGGTGCTGATGGCGCCGGTGGCGCTGGCACTGGCCAAGCACCTCGGCGCATCGCCTTACCCGTTCGCGATGATGGTGGCCCTGGCTGCGTCGGCCGGCTTCCTCACGCCGATCTCCTCGCCCGTGAACACGCTGGTCAGCACGGCCGGCAACTACAGCTTCGGCGATTTCGTCAAGGTCGGGCTGCCGCTGGCGGTCATGGTGGGCATCGCGAGCGTCCTGCTGGTGCCCTGGCTGCTGCCGCCCTGATCGACGGCGGCAGCGGCGCGCTCAGCCCGCGCGCAGTTGGGCGCGCAGGTTGGCGCCGATCTCGGGGCGCTCGAGGAACGGGTCGGCCGGGTTGGTGATCGACACGATGTGCTCCATCCGGCTTTTCACGTTGCCCAGCGCCTTGGGGTGGCTGAAGATGTAGAACTGGTTGGCGGTGATGGCGTCGAACACCATCTGCGCGACCTGGGCGGCGCTGACCTTGCCGCTGCTCACCGCCTTGTTGCTCATCGCCTGGCCGATCAGCTGGCTCTTGGTGAGTTCGCCGCCCGCCAGCGCGCCGGGCCGGTTGCGTTCGCTCTGCGTGATGCCGGTGGGCACGAAGTACGGGCACAGCAGGCTGGCGCCGACCTGGTCGGTGACCAGCTTCAGGTCCTGGTAGAGCGTTTCGGTGAGGCTCACGACGGCCGCCTTGGCCGCGTTGTAGATGCCCATGTTGGGCGGCGTCAGCAGGCCCGCCATGCTGGCGGTGTTGACGATGTGGCCGCGGTACGCCGGGTCCTTGGCAGCGGCCTCGAGCATCATCGGCGTGAACAGTCGCACGCCGTGCACCACGCCCATCAGGTCGACCCCGAGCACCCATTCCCAGTCGGCGACGCTGTTCTCCCACACCAGGCCGCCGGCGCCGACGCCGGCGTTGTTGAAAACGAAGTGCGGTGCGCCGAAGCGCTGCTGCACCGCGCGGGCGAGTTCATCCATCTGCGCCGCATTGGCGACGTCGACCTTGCGTGCCAGCACCTGCGCACCGGCGGCCTCCATCTCGGCCTGCGCCTTGTCCAGCGCATCCTGCTGCACGTCGACCAGCACGAGGTTCATGCCGCGCGCCGCGCCGATGCGCGCGCATTCGAGGCCGAAGCCGGAACCGGCACCGGTGAGTACGGCCGTCGTGCCCTTGAAGTCCTGAATCATTTGCGCGTGTCCTTTCGTCTCTTGTGATTGGCGGTGAGGCGCTATTGAAATACGGAATGTCCGCCAGCGCAGTCGCCAAGGTGCCCGGGCGCCTCAGCCTTCAACTGCCTTGAGCACGAAGCCGATGCGCGGGAAGTGCACATGCACGGTGCCCGCACGCGGGTCGCTGCGGCGCAGCGTGTAGTGCGTGCGGCTGGCGACGATGAGCTCGCCCTCGGTGGCCTCGAGGCCGAAGCTCTCGGCCGTGATCGTGACGCGCGAGCCCAGGGCGATCCCGTGCTCGTCCTGGAAGGTACTGTCCGACAGCAGCGTGTGCGGCGTCGAGGCCGCCGCCGCTTCGATGGCGCGCTGGGCATCGAATGTCTCCATCGTGCCGTGGCCGATGGCCGACATCCGGTCCATCCAGTCGCCCACCGCCGGCGTCAGTTGCAGGATACCCGCCATCGAAGGCGTGCGCTTGCGCGTGAACCACAGCGGGTGGTAGCAGGCGAAGTCGGCCACCGTCGGGAAGGCACCGAGCAGGTAGTCGGTGTCATCGAGCATGTCCGACAGGCGCCGCAGATAGGACTTGTATGCCGCCGCGGCATCGGCCGGACGCAGCCGCACCATGCTTGTGCTCATCGCGCGGCGGTCGTCGGTGAAGGCCTTGGCCAGCTCCGGCGGCGCCTTGCCGAAGATGTCGGCCGCGCCCTTGGGGCTGAAGTTGTAGGCCATCGCGGCCCAGAACAACGTGCTGTCGGCCCACTGCGCGACCAGGCGCGACAGCCCCTTGCCCGGCTCCGGGTAGATCGACGGCAGCGGCGCCAGATGCTCGAGCACGTCGCAGATCAGCGCCGTGTCGCAATAGATGTCGGCACCGATCTGCAGCACCGGCGTGCGCCGGTAGCCGCCGGTGAGCGCGACCAGTTCGGGCTTGGGCGCGATCTGCGGAATGATCACCGACTTCCAGGCCAGCTGCTTGTAGCCGAGGATCAGCCGCAGCTTTTCCGAGAACGGGGAGGTCGCGTAGTGGTGGAGGATCAGGTCTGCCATGGGGTCCTTTTTCCGAAGAGTGCGGTCACTGGGGCCGGGCACGGGAAATGATCGCATCGAGGTCGACGCCGGCGCCGAGCGTGCCGAAGGCGTGGCCCCAGTCGCCGCCCAGGCGCGAGGCGCAGAAGCCGCCGACGACGGCCGCCGGCGCGGTCTGCACCAGCAGGGCTGCCTGTACCGCGAGCGCCACGTCCTGTGCCAGCCGGCGCGCCTCGGTTTCGGTCGCCATCGCCTCGATGCGCGCGGGCAGCGCGTCGGCCAGGCGGTCGAGCGCGGCGTCGCTGCCGCGCGCCGGCGCCAACTCGCGGGCCAGCGCAGCGACCGCGTCGCCCTTGCGCAGGCCGCGCAGCAGGTCGAGCGCCATGATGTTGCCGGCGCCTTCCCAGATCGAGTTGAGCGGCATCTCGCGGTACACCCGCGCCATCACGCCCTCGCCGCCCTCTTCCACGTAGCCGTTGCCGCCCAGGCATTCCATCGCTTCCTGCGCGAAATGGCTGCCCCGCTTGCAGATCCAGAACTTGGCCACCGGCGTCAGCAGGCGGGCCATCAGGCGCTCGTGTTCGTCCTCGGGGCGATCGAAGGCGCGTGCCAGGCGGATCGCCAGCGCGGTCGCGGCTTCGCTTTCCAGGGCCAGGTCGGCCAGCACGTTCTTCATGAGCGGCTGCGCGATCAGTGGCTTGCCGAAGGCCTGCCGCTGCGCCGTGTGGTTCAGCGCCAGGCTCAGTGCCTGCCGCATGAGGCCGCTGGTGCCGAGGGCGCAGTCGAGCCGGGTCATGGTGCCCATCTCGAGGATCTGCGGAACGCCGCGCCCTTCCTCCCCGACCAGCCAGGCGCTGGCGCCGTGGAACTCGACCTCGGAACTGGCGTTGGCCTTGTTGCCGAGCTTGTCTTTCAGGCGCTGGATGCGGATTTCGTTGCGGCTGCCGTCGGGCAGCACGCGCGGCAGGAAGAAGCACGAGAGCCCGGCGGGTGCCTGCGCGAGGATCAGGAAGGCATCGCACATCGGCGCCGAGAAGAACCACTTGTGGCCCGTGATCTCGTAGCGCTCGCCCCAGCCGTCGCTTCCCGCACGGACTGCGCGAGACGTGTTGGCGCGGACATCGGAGCCGCCCTGCTTCTCGGTCATGCCCATGCCCATGGTCACGCCGGGCTTGTCGCGCCAGGGCTTGAGCGCCGGGTCGTACCAGCGGCTCGAAAGCTTCGGGGCCCAGTCGGCGTACACGGCCGCATTGCCGCGCAGCGCGGGCGTCACCGCATAGCTCATCGAGATCGGGCACAGCATGGAAGGCTCGAGCTCGGTGAACAGCATGAAGCCGGCCGCGCGCTGCACATGGGGCGACTGCGATTCGCCGGCCCAGGGCGTTCCGTGCAGGCCGGCGCCGACGGCCGCCGCCATCAGCGCGTGATAGCTCGGGTGGAATTCCACCTCGTCGATGCGGCGACCGAAGCGGTCGTGGGTGTGCAGCACCGGCGTGTGCGTGTTGGCGAGCCGCGCATGGGTCTGCATCTCGACCGTGCCGATCTCGGCGCCCAGGTGTTCGAGCGGCGCCAGCTGCAACTGCGGCGCGTTGTGCTTGAGCGCATCGCGCAGCGGCCGGTTGGTTTCGAACAGGTTGTAGCCGGCGAGCGGCGCCGGCTGGTTGAAGACCTCGTGCGTGGTGTCCATGCCAGCCTCCCTGGAGGGGTCAGATGAGCTTGACGAGTTGCTTGCCGAAGTTCTTGCCCTTCAGCAGGCCTAGAAAGGCCTCGGGCGCCGATTCGATGCCCTGGGCGATCGACTCGCGCGGCCGGAGCTTTCCACTGGCGACCAGGGCGCCGAGTTCGGCCAGCGCCTCGGGCCAGACCTCCATGTGCTCGCTGACGATGAATCCCTCGAGCTTGAGCCGGTTGACCAGGAACAGCGCCGGGTTGGCGAGCGGCAGCGGCTGGCCGTCGTAGCCCGCGATCATGCCGCACAGCGCGATGCGCGCGAAGGCGTTGGTGCGCAGCAGCACCGCGTCGAAGATGTAGCCGCCGACGTTCTCGAAGTAGCCGTCGATGCCCTTCGGGCAGGCTTCCTTGAGCGCCGCGCTCATGCTCTTGACGTCGGGATGCTGGCGGTAGTCGATGCAGGCATCGAAGCCCAGTTCGTCGACCACGTACTTGCACTTGTCCGGGCCGCCGGCGATGCCGACCACCCGGCAGCCGCGCGCCTTGGCCAGCGCGCCGAAGGCGCTGCCGACCGCACCGCTGGCCGCGGTGATCACCACCGTCTCGCCGGCGTTCGGATTGATGATCTTCACCAGGCCATACCAGGCGGTGACGCCGGGCATGCCGACCGCGCCCAGGTAGTGCGACAACGGCACGTGCGTGGTGTCGACCTTCTTCAAGGCGCCGGGCTGCGAGGCATCGACCACGCTGTATTCCTGCCAGCCGCCGAAGCCGACCACCTTGTCGCCCACGGCGTACTTGGGATGCTTGCTCTCGACCACCTCGCCGACGGTGCCACCCTGCATCACCTGGCCCAGGGGCTGAGGCTGCGCGTAGCTCTTGGCGTCGTTCATGCGGCCGCGCATGTAGGGATCGAGGCTCATGAAGTGGTGGCGCACCAGCACCTGGTTGTCCTTCAGGGCCGGCGTCTCGGTGGTCACGAGCTTGAAATTGCTGGCGACGGCTTCGCCCTCGGGGCGGTTGTCAAGGATCTGTTGTCGGTTGGTGGGCATGGAGGTCTCCAGGGAAAAAGGGGTCAATCGGTCGAAGGCGGGCGCATCGCGTTGGCGCTGGCCGGCCCCGTGGGCAGGCGGCGCTTCACGTACTTGAAGGTCCCGGTGGCGTGGGCGCAGACGCGTTCCTGGGCGTCGAAGATCTTCGCCTCGGTGAAGCCCATCGTCGCGGTGCGGTGCAGCAGGCTGCCGCGCGCGATCAGCGGGCCAACCGAAGGCGCCATGAAGGTGGTCTTCATCTCGATCGTGACGACGCCGATCTCCGGCGTCTCGCTGCGCGCGGCGGCGGCCATCGCGATGTCGAGCATCGTCATGACGGCGCCGCCGTGCGTCACGTCGAAGGTGTTCAGGTGCTCGGGCTTCGCGGTGTAGCGCAGCTCGGATTCGCCGCCCTCGAATTTCGTGATCTCGAACCCGAGATGGCGCGCGAACGGGATGCGGTCCGTGTAGGAGCGAAGGTTGATGCTGTCGTCGAAATCAGTCATTTCAGGCGCCAAGAACGACGCTCACGCCGCCGTCGATCGCCAGCCACTGACCTGTGATGTGCTTGCCGGCGTCGCTCGCGTACAGCAGCGTGATGCCCTTCAGGTCCTCGTCGTCGCCGAGCCGGCCCAGCGGCGCGTGCGAGGCCATCTTCTCCTCGCCGATCGAGTGGATCAGGCCGGCCGCCAGTTTGGTCATGAAGAAACCCGGGCAGATCGCGTTGACGTTGATGTTGTACTTGCCCCATTCGGCCGCCAGCGTGTGGGTGAAGCCGATCACCGCGCTCTTCGAGGTGTTGTAGGCCAGGGTCTGCATCTCGGGCGGATTGCCGTTCAGGCCCGCGATCGACGCGATGTTGATGATCCGTCCGGCCTTCTTCGGGATCATGTAGGCACGGGCGACCTGCTGCGCCAGGATGAAGTAGCCGCGCACGTTGAGGTTCATCACCTTGTCCCAGGCCGCGACCGGATGGTCCTCGGCCGGGGCGCCCCAGCTGGCGCCGGCGTTGTTGACCAGGATGTCGATCGCGCCCATGCGCTCGAGCGTCTCGTCGGCCAGGCGGCGGGTGTCCTCTTCCTTCGCGCAATCGGCGGCGATCCAGCGCGCGTCGATGCCGGCCGCCTGCAGCTCGGCGGTGGCCTGCTCGAGGTCGTCGGCCTTGCGCGAGCTCAGCATGATCCTGGCGCCGGCCTCGCCGAGCGCATGGGCCATCTGCAGCCCGAGGCCGCGCGAGCCGCCGGTGATCAGCGCGGTCTTGCCGCTGAGGTTGAAAAGTTCTTGGACGCTTCTTGCAGTCATGGGGTCTCCGGGGAATTCAGGGTGTTTGGTAGTCGAGCACGCTGCGCGCCTCGCGCAGGCTGCCGAGGAAGCCCGACACCTCGACGTGCGTCGGATGCTCCAGGTAGGCCTTGAGCGCCGCCTCGTCGTCGAAGGCCGAGCACAGCACCACGTCGCAGTTCGCTTCGAGGCCCGGCGTGCGCACGGCCACCTCGAACTGCCGCATGCCCGGCACCAGGCCCTGGCAGGTGTCGAGCCTGGCCTTGAAGGCGGCGGCGTCGCCGGGGTTCTTGAGCTTCCACATCACGATGTGCTTGATCATGGCGAGTCCTTGCTGTCCTTGAGTCGGGAACGAACGTAGATGAGCACCACGCCGACCGCCACCAGCACCGCGCCAGGCACGGCCATGGCCCAGCCCAGCGCCTCTTCGGTGCGGCCGGTCGAGATGCCGAGGATCACGGCAAAGAGGCCGCCGTAGATCAGGATCCAGATCCACTTCTCGAGCGTCGCATGGGGCTTCGGAGGTTTCGGCTCGGCCATCAGAACGCCTCCTCGGGCAGCGCGGCGCAGGTCGGGTCCCGGCTCTCGACCACGTTGAGCCAGGCATCGATTTTCGGCAATTCGTAGTGGAAGAAGAAGTCGGTGGCGCCGATGCGGCCGACCGTGGCCGGCGACGCCTTGGCAGCATCGCGCTCCAGCGCGCGCAGGGCGACATCAAGCCAGATCCAGGCCAGCACCACATGGCCGAAGGCCTGCATGTAGGGCACGGCGTTGGCCAGCGCCTCCTGCGGATCGCCGGTGGCCCAGGCCTTCTTGGTCGCCGAGCCGATGCGCTGCAGCGCTTCGCCGAGCGCCTCGGCATGGGCCGCCAGCGCCGGCACCAGGGCGGCGCGCCCGAGCGTGTCGGCGATGCGTCCGGCCAGCAGCTGCAGGCCGCGGCCCTCCTCCATCAGCACCTTGCGCCCGAGCAGGTCGGCCGCCTGGATGCCGTGCGTGCCCTCGTGAATCATGTTGAGGCGGTTGTCGCGCCAATACTGCTCCACCGGGAAGTCGCGCGTGTAGCCGTAGCCGCCGTGGATCTGGATCGCGAGCGAGTTGGCTTCCAGGCACCACTCGCTGGGCCAGCTCTTGGCGATCGGGGTCAGCACCTCGAGCAGCAGCCGGGCGTCGTCGGCAGCCTGCGCCTCACCGGTCTTCTGCTCGTCGACCAGCCGCGCGCAATAGAGCTCCAGCGCCAGCGCGCCCTCGCAGTACGCTTTCTGCGCGAGCAGCATGCGGCGCACGTCGGCGTGTTCGATGATCCGCACCTGCGGCTTGGCCGAGTCCTTGCCGGCGGGGCCCGCCGGCCGACCCTGCGGGCGCGTCTTCGCATATTCGAGCGAGGCGTGATAGCCGGCCATGCCGAGCATGGCCGCGGCGGTGCCGACGCCGATGCGGGCCTCGTTCATCATGTGGAACATGCAGAACAATCCCTGGCCGGGCTGGCCGACCAGGTAGCCCACGGCACCGGCCTTGCCGCCGACCGGAAACTTGCCCTCGCCGAAATTGAGCAGCGTGTTGGTGGTGCCTCGCCAACCCAGCTTGTGGTTCAGGCCGGCCAGCGCGACGTCGTTGCGTTCGCCGGTCAGTTGCCCCTGGGTATCGACCATCTTCTTCGGGACGATGAACAGCGAGATGCCGCGCGTGCCCGGAATCAGCTTGCCGTTCTCGTCCGGGATCTTGGCCAGCACGATGTGCACGATGTTCTCGGTCAGCTCGTGGTCGCCGGCCGAGATCCACATCTTGTTGCCGGTGAGGCGAAAGCGTGGGCCAAGCGGATCGTCCTGGAAATCTGCACCGTCGGGCACGGCACGGGTCGCGACATCGCTGAGGCTGGAGCCGGCCTGCGGTTCCGACAGGCACATGGTGCCCGACCAGCGTCCCGCGAATTCGTTCTTGGCGAACACGTCCTTCTGCATCTCGGTGCCGTGCACCATGAGCAGGTTGGCGTTGCCGCTGGTGAGCATGTTGGCGCCGATGCTGACCGACGCCATGGCGAAGAAGCTGTTGGCCGCCGCCGACAGGGTGTAGGGCAGCTGCATCCCGCCGATGTCGTAGTCCTGCGCCGCGCTCAGCATGCCGGAATCGACGAAGGCCCTGTGCGCATCGTGCGTCGCCTGCGGCAGGATCACCCGCTCGCCGTCGAAATGCGGCTCCTGGGTGTCGACGATGCGGTTGTTCGGCGCGTACTTTTCGCGCGCGATGCGCTCGCAGGTGTCCAGCACGGCATCGAAGGTCTCGCGCGAGTGGTCGGCGAAACGCTCGCGCCCGCTGAGCGACTCGGCCTGCAGCCAGTCGTAGAGAAGGAAGTCGAGGGTGGGACGAAGGCTCATGGATGGGAACGCTGGGCTGTGTCTATGGATTGGAACTCGGTGCGGCCTGGGCATCCGGCGCCGACGGCTGAGCTGCAATGGTGCCCTGGGCCAGCGCGCAGAGCTTTTCCTCGCCGCCCTTGACCGCAAAGACTTCGCAGGTACAGACCGCCTGGGTACGGCCGACGTGCACGGCCCGGGCGCGCGCGATCAGGCGCTCGCCGATGGCCGGACGGAGGTAGTTGATCTTGAACTCGGCCGTGACCACCGGCACCTGCATCGCGGTGCCGCCGGCAAAGGTCAGCGCGTTGTCGGCCAGGTAGCTGACCGCGCCGCCATGGGCGAAGCCATGCTGCTGCTTCAGCTTGTCGGTGATCGGCAGTTGCAGGTCGATGAAGCCCGGCCGCAGCGCATGCATCTCGGCTCCGACCAGCACGCTGAAGGGCTGGGTCGCGAGCACCTCCCGGCCCATGGCCAGGAACTGCTCGGGAGTGGCCTGCTGCGCGGGCGCGGCCATGGCCTGGGGCTCGCGCGTCAGAGGATTTCGAACACGCCGGCGGCGCCCATGCCGCCGCCGATGCACATCGTCACGACCACCTTCTTGGCGCCGCGGCGCTTGCCTTCGATCAAGGCATGGCCCGTGAGGCGCTGGCCGCTCACGCCGTAGGGGTGGCCGACCGCGATCGCGCCGCCGTCGACGTTGAGCCGGTCGCCCGGAATGCCCAGCTTGTCGCGGCAGTAGATCACCTGCACCGCGAAGGCTTCGTTGAGTTCCCACAGGTCGATGTCGCTGACCTTCAGGCCCAGGCGGTTCAGCACCTTCGGGATCGCGAACACCGGACCGATGCCCATTTCGTCGGGCTCGCAGCCCGCGACCGCGAAGCCGAGGAAGCGGCCCAGGGGCTTCAGGCCCTTCTGCTCGGCGTACTTCTCGTCGACCAGCACGCAGGCGCCGCCGCCATCGGAGAACTGGCTGGCATTGCCGGCCGAGATCAGGCCGCCGGGAATCGCCGGACGGATGCCGCTGATGCCTTCCTTGGTGGTGCCGGCGCGGATACCTTCGTCGTTCTCGATCGTGACTTCCTTGGTGCGCAGGCCCAGCACCGCGTCGGCCACACCGGCCAGCACGGTGATCGGCGCGATCTCGTCCTTGAAGCGGCCGGCTTCGAGCGCGGCCGTGGCCCTCTGCTGGCTGGCGGCGCCGTACTCGTCCATCGCGTCGCGGCCGATGTTGTAGCGCTTGGCGACCTGCTCCGCGGTCTGCAGCATGTTCCAGTAGATCTCGGGCTTGTGCTTGACCAGCCAGGGGTCGGCCAGCATGTGCTTGTTGGCCTCGTTCTGCACGCAGGAGATGCTCTCGACGCCGCCAGCCACATAGACCTCGCCCTCGCCGGCGATGATGCGCTGGGCGGCGGTGGCGATGGTCTGCAGGCCCGACGAGCAGAAGCGGTTGATGGTCATGCCCGAGGTCGTGATCGGCAGGCCGGCGCGCAGCGCGATCTGGCGCGCGATGTTCGAGCCGGTGGCGCCTTCGGGCGTCGCGCAGCCCATGATCACGTCGTCGACCGAGGCCGGATCGATGCCGGCGCGCTGCACGGCATGCTGCACCGCGTGGCCGCCGAGCGTGGCGCCGTGCGTCATGTTGAAGGCACCCTTCCAGCTCTTGGCGAGCGGCGTGCGGGCGGTGGAGACGATGACGGCGCGGGTCATGATGGAGTCCTTTGAGAAAGAGGAATGGCGGTTACTGGGGCTGTGCCGTGTTGCGCAGCAGCTGCTGATAGAACTGGATCATCTCGCCGTAGTTCGAGATCGACAGGCGCTCGTTGGTGCCGTGGAAGCGCGGCAGGTCTTCGGCCTTTGCGCGGAACGGCGAGAAGCGATAGACCGAATCGCTCACCAGGCTGAAATGGCGCGAATCGGTGGCTGCGGTCATGAGGCCGGGCGCCACCACGGCATCCGGGAAGCTCTGCCGAACCGCCTGTTCGATCGAGCGGTAGCCGGTGCTGTCGGTCGGCGACACCGGTGAAGGTTCCGAGTTGCCCGGGTAGCGCTTGACCTGGATCGCGTCGTCGCCGAGTGCGCTCTTCAAGTGCTTCTCGACGCTGTCGATGCTGTCGCCCGGCAGGATGCGGAAGTTGACCGCCGCCTCGGCCCGGCCCGGCAGCACGTTGTCCTTGTTGCCGGCCCGTACGATCGTCAGCGCGGTGGTGGTGCGCAGCATGGCGTTGCTGCTCGGGCTCTTTTCGAGCTGGCCCTTCACCAGCGGCGCGGTCAGCCACAGGTTGGTCAGCGCCACACGGTTGAAGCCGCTCATCTCGGGCGCCAGCGTTTCGAACATCTGCCCCGCCACGCCCTTGATGCCGCCCGGCATCTGGGTCGCCTCGAGCCGGGCCAGTGCCGCGCTCATGCGGCCGATGGCGCTGTGCTGCGGCGGCATCGACGAGTGGCCGGGCGCGGTATCCAGGCTCAGGAAGAAGGTGCCATAGCCCTTTTCGGCCAGGCCGATCAGCGCCGCCGGCTTCGACAGGCCGGGCAGCACGCCATCGAGCACCAGCAGCCCTTCGTCGAGCACCCAGTCCAGGCGCACGCCGCGCGACTTGAGCAGTTCGGCGATCGGCAGCGCGCCGCGCAGGCCGCTGACCTCCTCGTCATCGCCCATCACCAGGTAGATGGTCTGCGTCGGCTTGAATCCCTGCGAGATCAGCAGTTCGATGGCTTCCATCTGCGCGAACAGATTGCCCTTGTTGTCGAGCGTGCCGCGACCCCAGACGAAGCCGTCCTGGATGGCACCGCTGAAGGGATCGACCGACCAGGCTTTCTCGGTGCCCGGCGCGATCGGGACCATGTCCTGGTGCGCCATCAGCGCAATCGGCTTGGCCGTGGGGTCGGAGCCGACCCAGGTATAGAGCAAGGCCTTGTCGCCCACCACTTCCTTCTTGAGGGTGGCGTGGACCTTGGGGAACTGCTCGGCCAGGTAGGCATGCAGCTTGTCGAACTCGGCCGCGTTGCCCGACGGGTCGTCGAGGCTGGACACCGTCCGGAACGCAATCGCGCCGGCCAGCCGCTTGGCGGCTGCCTGCACATCGACCGCCAGCTTGGGCGCCGGCGCCACGGCGAGTTGCCGCGACGGCGTGCGCCAGGTATTGACCGCCACAGCCGCCGCCAGTGCCACCAGCACCAGCAGCAGCGCCAGGAAGACGCGTTTCACCATAGGGCGGTCTCGTTCCTGCTTCAGCTGAAGCTCTTGCCTTCGGCCACCAGCTTCTGGATCAGCGGCGCCGGTTGCCAGAAGCTCGCGTCATCGCGCGGATTCTTCGCGAAGCGCTTCATGGCCTCGGCCACGTTGTAGAGGCCGACCTGCGACGCGTAGTGCATCGGGCCGCCGCGCCAGATCGGGAAGCCGTAGCCCGTGAGGTAGACCATGTCGATGTCGCCCGACTTGGAGGCAATGCCGTCCTCCAGGATGTGGGCGCCTTCGTTGACCAGCGCATACACCAGGCGCTGCACGATTTCCTCGTCGGAGATCTTGCGCGGCGTGATGCCCAGTTCCCTGCGATGGTCCTCGATCATCTTGTTGACCAGCTCCGACGGAATCGCGTCGCGCTTGCCGGCCTGGTAGTCGTACCACCCTGCCCCGGTCTTCTGGCCGAAGCGGCCCAGTTCGCACAGCTTGTCGGCCGTGCGGCTGTACTTCATGTCGGCGACTTCGGTCGCACGGCGCTTGCGGATCGCCCAGCCGATGTCGTTGCCGGCCAGGTCGCCCATGCGGAACGGGCCCATCGCGAAGCCGAACTTCTCGATCGCCTTGTCCACTTGCTGCGGCGTCGCGCCCTCGTCGAGCAGGAAGCCCGCCTGGCGCGAGTACTGCTCGATCATGCGGTTGCCGATGAAGCCGTCGCAGACGCCCGAGACCACCGCGGTCTTCTTGATCTTCTTGGCCGTCGACATCACGGTGGCGAGCACGTCCTTGGCGGTCTGCTTGCCGCGCACCACCTCGAGCAGCTTCATCACGTTGGCCGGACTGAAGAAGTGCATCCCGACCACGTCCTGCGGACGCTTAGTGAATGCAGCGATCTTGTCGACGTCCAGCGTGGAGGTGTTGGAAGCCAGGATCGCACCGGGCTTGGCGACGCGATCGAGTTCCTTGAAGACCGCCTCCTTGACGCCGAGTTCTTCGAACACGGCCTCGATGATCAGGTCGGCGTCCTTCAGCTCGTCATAGCTCAGCGTGGTGCTCAGGAGCGCCATGCGCTGCTCGTACTTGTCCTGCTTGAGCTTGCCCTTCTTGACCTGCGCCTCGTAGTTCTTCTTGATGGTCGCAACGCCGCGGTCGAGCGCCTCCTGCTTCATCTCGAGGATCTTGACCGGGATGCCCGCGTTCAGGAAGTTCATCGAGATGCCGCCACCCATGGTGCCGGCACCGATCACGCCGACCGCCTTGATGGCGCGCTGGGGCGTGTCGTCGGCGACGTCGGGAATGCGCGAAGCCGCGCGCTCGGCCATGAACAGGTGGCGCAGCGCCGCCGATTCGGGTGTGAACATCAGCGCGGTGAAGAGACGCCGCTCCTCGGCCATGCCGTCGGCGAACTTCATCTTGGTCGCGGCTTGGACCGCATCGACGCACTTGAGCGGCGCCGGGTAGTTCTTCGACATGCCGCCGACCATGTTCCTGGCGAACTGGAAGTAGGCGTCGCCCTGCGGATGCTTGCACGGCAGGTTGCGCACCAGCGGCAATGCATCGCCGGTCTTGCCGGCCACCGACTTGGCGAACTCCACCGCTTCGTCGAACACCGACTCGGGCGACGCCGCGAGCTTGTCGAACAGCTTCTGGCCCGGCAGCGAGGCGAGGATCTCGCTCTTCACGGCCTCGCCGCTGACGATCATGTTGAGCGCGGTCTCGACGCCCAGCACGCGCGGCAGGCGCTGCGTGCCGCCGGCGCCGGGCAGCAGGCCCAGCTTGACTTCGGGCAGCGCGATGCTGGTGCCGGGCGCCGCCACGCGATAGTGGCAGCCCAGGGCCAGTTCGAGGCCGCCGCCCATGCAGACGGAGTGGATCGCCGCCACGATCGGCTTGGTCGATGCCTCGAGCGCGAGGATGACGCTCAGCAGATTGGGCTCCTGCAGCGCCTTGGGCGTGCCGAACTCCTTGATGTCGGCGCCGCCGGAGAAGGCCTTGCCCGCGCCCGTGATGACGATCGACTTGACGGCCGGGTCGTCGATGGCCTTGGAGAGCCCGTCGGTGATGCCGATGCGCGTCGAGAAACCGAGGCCATTGACCGGGGGATTGGTCAGGGTGATCACGGCGACGTCGCCGAGCACTTTGTATTCAGCCGTCATGCTGCGTTCCTTTGGGATGGGAGAGGATCGAAAAATTCGGGTCCGAGGGCATGGCGCAAATCATGCGCCGCTGCCCCGTTCATAAAAAGCACGGACGTTCTTTTTTTATCGAATTCTAGGCGTTTCGAGCGACCGGGCAACCGGGCCAAGTCGCTGCCGGGACAAGGCAGCCTGAGGCGATCAGACCTCCAGCCACTCTTTCCGGGTAGAGGCATCCGCACGCAGGCTGTCGGGCGTGCCGTCGAACACGATGCTGCCATGGCCCATCACCAGCGCGCGATCGGAAATCTGCATCGCGATCGTCAGCTTCTGCTCGATCAGCAGCACCGAGATGCCCTTGTCCTTGAGCGTGCGCAGGTACTGCCCGACCAGCTCGACGATCTTCGGCGCCAGTCCCTCGGTCGGCTCGTCGATGATGATCAGGTCGGGGTCGCCCATCAGCGTGCGGCACAAGGTCAGCATCTGCTGCTCGCCGCCCGAGAGCACGCCGGCCTCGGTGTGCTGGCGTTCCTTGAGCCGCGGGAACATGCCGTACATGTCGTCGAACTGCCAGCGGCTGCCGCGGCCGTTGCCCTTCTGCCCCAGCAGCAGGTTCTGGTGCACCGTCAGCTTGGGGAAGATGTCGCGGTTCTCGGGCACGTAGCCTATGCCGAAATGCGCGATCTCGTAGGCCTTGCGGCGCAGGATGTCCTGTTCCTTCCAGCGCAGCGTGCCCTCGGCGTGCACCAGGCCCATGATGGCCTTGGCCGTGGTCGAGCGGCCCGAGCCGTTGCGGCCCAGCAGCGCGACGATCTCGCCGGGGCCGACGTCGAACGAAACACCATGCAACACATGGCTCTTGCCGTAATAGGCGTGGATGTCTTGTAGCTTCAACATTTCAGTGTCCTCCGCCCTGCGCATCGGCGACGGACGACCCCAGGTAGGCTTCCTGCACGCGCGCATTGGCGCGCACCGCCGCCGGCGTGTCAAAGGCGATCACCTCGCCGTAGACCACCACGGCGATCTTGTCGGCCAGGCCGAACACCACGCCCATGTCGTGCTCCACCGTGAGCAGGGTCTTGCCGACCGTGACCTGCTTGATCAGCGAGATGAAGTGCGAGGTCTCGGTCTTGCTCATGCCGGCCGTCGGCTCGTCGAGCAGGATCACGCCGGCGCCGCCGGCGATGGTGACGCCGATCTCCAGCGCACGCTGCTCGGCGTAGGTCAGGTTCACCGCGTGCACGTCGCGCTTGCGGTCCAGCCCGACCTGGTGGATCAGTTCCTCGGTGCGCTCGTTGGCGTCGTGGAGATTCGACAGGAAGCGCAGGAAGCTGTAGCGATAGCCCAGGCTCCACAGCACGCCGCAGCGCAGGTTCTCGAAGACGCTGAGCTTCGGGAAGATGTTGGTGATCTGGAAGCTGCGCGACAGGCCCAGCCGGTTGATCTCGAAGGGCTTCTTGCCGTCGATGCGCTGGCCGTTCAGCAGCACCTCGCCGCTGCTGGGCGCGAGCCGCCCGCTGATCAGGTTGAACAGCGTCGACTTGCCGGCGCCGTTCGGCCCGATGATCGCGATCCGCTCGCCGGCCTCGACCGCGAGATCGACGCCGCGGATGATCTCGGTCTTGCCGAAATTCTTGCGCAAGGCTTTGAGTTCGAGTGCGTGGGTCATAGGGCCCCCACGCTCGGCACTGCCGTGTCCTCGCTGCCCCCCAAGGGGGCGCGAGCTTGCTTGAAGCGGTTCTGCGCTGCGCTCATGCCGTCTCCCTCCGCTTGATCTCGGCCTCGATCTGCTCTTGCGCGGTACCCCACGCCCGCACGAAGCGCAGCCGCACGAACTCGAGCACGGCCAGGCCCGCGACCATGATCAGCGCCGCGCCGAACCAGCTGGCGACGCCCGAAGTGTCGAGCGAGACGCCCATGAACGGCAGGTTCGGCCCCAGGGCCGAGTTGAGCTGGATGTGATAGATCATCTCGATGAGCGCGGCGGCGCCGATCACCACCGGGACGATCGCCACCAGCAAGCCGCCGTAGAGCGGCCAGAATTGCTTGAACTTGCCGAACTTCGCCACCCGCAGGTTCATCATCACCAGGCTGGCGATGCCGCCCGGCGCGAACATCACCATGAAGACGAAGACCAGCCCGAAGTAGAGCTGCCAGGCCTTGGAGAGCTCCGACAGCAGCACCGCGGCGAACACCAGCAGCACCGCGCCGATGATCGGCCCGAAGAAGAAGATCGCCCCGCCCAGGAAGGTGAACAGCAGGTAGCTGCCCGAGCGCAGGGCGTTGAGGCTGTCGGCCGCATTGACGATCTCGAAGTTGATCGCCGCCAGGCCGCCGCCGATGCCGGCGAAGAAGCCGGCGACGATGAAGGCGAAGTAGCGCACCCGCTGCGTGTTGTAGCCGATGAACTCGACCCGCTCCGGGTTGTCGCGCACCGCGTTCAGCATGCGCCCGAGCGGCGTGCCCGTGAAGGCATACATCAGCGCGGTGCAGATGAAGCAGTACACCGCGATCAGGTAGTAGACCTGGATCTGGGGCCCGAAGCTGATGCCGAAGAAGGGCTTGCCGTAGACGCGGTCGGTCGTGATGCCGCCCTCGCCGCCGAAGAAGCCCGGGAACATCAGCGCCATCGAGGCCACCAGCTCGCCGATGCCGAGCGTGATCATCGCGAAGGTGGTGCCGGACTTCTTGGTCGTCACGAAGCCCAGCACGATCGCGAAGAACATGCCGGCCAGGCCGCCCACCAGCGGGATCAGCACCAGCGGGATCGGCCAGCCGCCCTTGCCCGCCAGGTTCATCGCGTGGATCGCGATGAAGGAGCCGAGCCCGACGTAGACCGCATGCCCGAAGCTCAGCATGCCGCCCTGCCCGAGCAGGATGTTGTAGCTCAGGCAGATGATGATGAGGTAGCCCATCTGCGAGAGCATCGTGAGCGCCAGGCTGGTCTTGAAGACCATCGGCGCGACGATCAGGACGATCGCGAACAGCGACCAGATGAAAAAGCGCCCGAGGTTCAGGGGCTTGAAGCGGTAGTACTGCGTGGTCATGCTTGGCGTTGCACTCATGTCAATCCTCCCGCGTGCCGAGCAGGCCCTTGGGCCTGAAGATCAGGATGAGCACAAGAAAGAGATAGGGAAGGATCGGCGCCACCTGCGAGATCGTGAGCTTGAGCAGCGGATAGCCGAAGGTGCCATCGTTCACCGCGACGCCGAGCGCCTGCAGGCCGGTGGCCATCGACTGGTCCATCGCCACCGCGAAGGTCTGGATGATGCCGATCAGCAGCGACGCCAGGAAGGCGCCCGCCAGCGAGCCCAGCCCGCCGACCACCACCACCACGAAGATGATCGAGCCCACCGAGGCCGCCATGGCCGGCTCGGTCACATAGGTGTTGCCGCCCACCACGCCGGCCAGGCCGGCCAGCGCGGCACCACCGCCGAACACCAGCATGAAGACCCGGGGCACGTTGTGGCCGAGCGCCTCGACCATCTCGGGATGCTTGAGCGCGGCCTGGATCACGAGGCCGATGCGCGTGCGCGTCAGCAGCAGCCACACCGACAGCAGCATCAGCAGCGCCACCAGCATGATGAAGGAGCGCGACTTCGGGAACTGGGTGCCGAACAGCGTGAAGAGCGGCCCCTGCAGTTGCGTCGGAAGGCCATAGGGCACCGTGGAGCGCCCCCAGACCAGCTGGACCAGCTCGAGGATCAGGAACGACAGGCCGAAGGTCACCAGCAGTTCGGGCACGTGGCCGAACTTGTGGACCCGCCTCAGGCTGTAGCGCTCGAAGCCGGCACCTAAAGCGCCCACCAGCAGCGGCGCGATGAACAACGCCGGCCAGAAGCCGATGATGCCGGACAGCGTGTAGGCCACGTAGGCCCCCAGCATGTAGAAACTGGTGTGCGCGAAGTTGAGCACACCCATCATGCTGAAAATCAGCGTAAGGCCAGAGCTCAGCATGAACAACAGCAAGCCGTAGCTCACGCCGTTGAGCAGCGAGATGACGAAAAATTCGACGTTCATCGGTCCTCGGGGTCACGTAGAAAAGAAAAAGGCCCGAGTGTTGAAGTCGGGCCTCGACCGGTCAGCGGAAGGTCAAGGGCTCGGCCGCTTCATCTCGCAGGTGGTGGGCGTGCTGGCGACGTAGGGCTCGTAGTATTTAACCGGAACAAAGGTGTATCCGGTCGACTCGGAGTCGATCGGGAACTTTCCGCCCGCCTTTTCCCACTTTGATACATACAGGCCCTGCTGCAGCTGGTGGTCGGCCTTGCGCATCTCGACGTCGCCGTTGAAGCTCTTGAAGCGCATGCCTTCCAGCGCCGCCGCGACCTTGAGCGGCTCGGTCGACTTGGCCTTGACGAAGCCGTCGACCAGCATCTGCAGCGAGGTGTAGGCCGCCGAGGTGTAGAGGTCTTCCTTGAACTTCTTGTTGAACTCCTTGCTCAACCGCTCGATCTCGCCGCCCATGTTGTAGTGGCCGTAGCCGACCATGTAGACCTTGCCCGCCGAGGCCGCGCCCATGGCGGTCGGCGTGCCGCTGACCGTGCCGTAGTAGGTATAGAACTTGACGTTGTTGAGGCCGGCATCGTTGGCCGCCTTGATCAGCAGCGCGAGGTCGGAGCCCCAGTTGCCGGTGATCACGGTGTCGGCGCCCGAGGCCTTGATCTTGGCGATGTAGGGCGAGAAGTCGCGCACCTGCGCCAGCGGGTGCAGGTCTTCGCCGACGATCTGCACGTCGGGCCGCTTGCGCGCCAGGTTTTCCTTGGCGTACTTGGCCACCTGCACGCCATGCGAGTAGTTCTGGTTGAGCAGGTAGACCTTCTTGACGTCCGCCTGATCCTTCATGTAGGTGGTCAGCGCTTCCATCTTCATGGAGGTGTCGGCGTCAAGCCGGAAGTGCCAGTAGCTGCACTTGCTGTTGGTCAGGTCGGGATCGACCGCCGCGTAGTTCAGGTAGAGCACTTCCTTGCCCGGGTTGCGGGCGTTGTTCTTCTCGAGCGCGTCGATGATGGCGAGCGCCGGGCCGGAGCCGTTGCCCTGCACCACGTAGCGTGCGCCCTGGTCCATGGCCGAGCGCAGGGCGCTGGTGGTTTCCTGCGGGCTCAGCTTGTTGTCGATGCCGATGATCTCGAACTTGACCCCGGCCGCGTTCTTCTTGTTGAACTCCTCGGTCAGGAACTGGAAGGTCTTGAGCTGGTTCGTGCCGACGGCGGCCATCAGGCCCGACAGCGGGTCGAGCCACGCGATCTTGACGGTCTCTCCCTTCTGGGCAAAGGCGCCGGTGGCAGTGGCCGCGAGGATGGCGGCGGTGGCGATTTTCAGAGCGAATTTCAATCTGTGTCTCCTAGGTCAAGCGGTCAAGGCGGGACGAGATTACAAGTCTTTGGGGACCTGCCCGTCAGGGAATGCCCGTAAGGAAGACGCTGCCGGGGCGGTTTTTATCACCCATGCGACAGCGCGCCTTCGGATGTTGCTACTCAGCGGTAGGATCTTCTCGTTTCAGACCCCCGGCAGCTTGTAGTCGCGCAGTTGTTCGCGCAATCGGGTCTTGAGGATCTTGCCGGTGGCGCCGATCGGAATCGCTTCCACGAACACCACGTCGTCCGGGATCTGCCACTTGGCCGTCTTGCCCTGGTAGAAGGCGAGCAGCTCGTCGCGCGTGACCTCGGCGCCGGGTTTCTTCACCACCGCCACGATCGGGCGCTCGTCCCACTTGGGATGGGCGACGCCGATGCAGGCCGCCATCGCGATCGCCGGATGCGCGACCGCGATGTTCTCGATGTCGATCGAGCTGATCCATTCGCCGCCCGACTTGATCACGTCCTTGCTGCGGTCGGTGATCTGCAGGAAGCCGTCGGCATCGATGGTGGCAACGTCGCCGGTCGGGAACCAGCCGCGGCCCTGCGCATCGGGAACCAGAGGGTCACCGCCCTCGGCCTTGAAGTACTCCTTGACCACCCATGGCCCCTTGACCAGCAGGTCGCCAGGGGCCTTGCCGTCCCAGGGCAGCTCCTCGCCGTTGCCGTCGACGATCTTCATGTCGACGCCGAAGATCGCGCGGCCCTGCTTCATGCGGATCGCGGTCTGCTCCTCGGGCGTCTGCACGAGGTGCTTGTTCTTGAGGGTGCACAAGGTGCCCAGCGGCGACATCTCGGTCATGCCCCAGGCATGCAGGACGTCCACGCCGTAGTGCTGCTGGAAGGCGTCGATCATGGCCGGCGGGCAGGCCGAGCCGCCGATCACGGTGCGCTTCAGGGTCGAGAACTTCAGGCCGTTGGCCTGCAGGTGCCCCAACAGCATCTGCCAGACGGTGGGCACGCCGGCGGCAAAAGTGACCTTCTCGGCTTCGATCAGCTCGTAGACCGATTTGCCGTCGAGCGCCGGCCCCGGAAACACCAGCTTGGCGCCGACCAGCGCGGCCGAATACGGAATACCCCAGGCGTTGACGTGGAACATCGGCACCACCGGCAGCACCGAGTCGCGCGCCGAGATGCACATGACGTCCGGCAAGGCCGCGGCATAGGCGTGCAGCAGCGTCGAGCGGTGGCTGTAGAGCGCGGCCTTGGGGTTGCCCGTGGTGCCGCTCGTGTAGCACATGCTGGAGGCCGAGTTCTCGTCGAAGCTCGGCCATGGGTACACCTCGGAGCGCTGTCCCATCCAGGTCTCGTAGCTCACCAGGTTGGGCACGCCGCTATCCGCCGGCAGCTTGTCGGCATCGCACAGTGCAATCCATTTTCGGATCGTGGTGCACTTGGCGTGGACCGCCTGCACCAGCGGCAGGAACGAGAGGTCGAAGCACAGGATCTGGTCTTCGGCATGGTTGGCGATCCAGGCGACCTGGTCCGGGTGCAGGCGCGGATTGATCGTGTGCAGCACACGCCCGCTGCCGCTGACGCCGTAGTACAGCTCCAGGTGGCGATAGCCGTTCCAGGCCAGTGTCGCCACGCGGTCGCTGAACTGCAGCTTCTCGTCGTCCAGCGCATTGGCGACCTGTCGCGACCGCGCCGCGATCCGTCCCCACGTCGTGCGATGGAGATCCCCCTCGACCCGGCGCGAGACGATTTCGGCGTCGCCATGGTGGCGCTCCACGAATTCGATCAGCGACGAAATCAAAAGCGGTTGGTCTTGCATCAAACCCAGCATCTACAGGCTCCTTCAAATGGACTTCAATAATTTTGCGGACAACGACGATTCACGCAATCTTCGGCCCCGCGCACAATGACAGAAACCCGCACTGCGCCGCCCAGAAAGCCAAAAGCACTCGCGTGACCGCGGCGGATTCTGCTCCCGAACGCAAGCGCACCAGGAGCACCCGAAGGGAGCGATCGCGAAAGCTGCTGCTGGACGCAGCCCTCGAGACGCTGTCCCCACCGCGTCAGGCGTCGACTCACTGCGTCGTGATCTGCAATGCAGTCTGCGTGGCGTCGAACTTCAGCTTCGACGGCCAGGGCGCCCAGGTGGTGCCCAGCGCGCCGGTGTTCGGATCGCCGTTGCGCATGAAGGCGGCGATGCTCGACATCATGGCGTCCGACAACGCCACCCGGCCCGGCCGATTGGCCGCGCTGTTGGTCGCGTTCGAGAACAGCGACGGGCCGAAGTTGCCGAACACGAAGCCCAGGTCGAAGGCATGCGCGGCGCCATAGACCTCGTTCCACGGCGCCGGCTGCTGCGCCCAGTCGAACTGGTAGTGCCAGACGTTCGACTGCTGGGTCTTCATCGTGTCGAGCAGGTTGTTGCGGCTCGGCACCATGAAGGCATTGGTGATCCGCGCGGTCATGGCGTCGTAGCCCGAGACCGCCGTCGTCACCGGCAGGTAGACCGGATCGATGATGTCGGCGGAGGTCAGCGTGGGGGCCGCGTCCGGATTGAAGTTCTGCATCATCGTGAAGCGCGTCGCATCGTCGATCTTGAAACCGACCTTGGGGCCGCCGACGAGTGGCAGGAACGGCGTGAACAGCTTGCCCTCGTCGCGCGTCATACCCGTCACCGTCGGCACCTTCAGGTACTGGCCGGCCGCGATCGCCGCGATCGGATCGACCGGCAGCACCGCGCCGTCGGGAATCGGGCCGGAGCCCGTCAGGCCCTTGGCCAGCACCGTGGCGAGAATGGTCTTGCCGTCCTTGCCGCGCAGGTAGTCGGCCACCTGCGCGTTGCTCAGGCCGGCGGCGTAGGTCGCCGCGCCCGCCAGGTCGGCCGCCTTGCCGTCCGCCACCAGCAGGTTCCGCAGCAGGCCGTTGCCCTGCGCCAGGTAGGCCGAGGCCGGGTTCAGCGTCGGCAGGCTGCCGGCCGGCAGGTTGCTCGCCAGCGAGATGCCGCCCGACAGCGGCATCGCCTTGTGGAACAGGCCCTTGGCCATCGGCGAAGCCATCAGGGCCAGCAAATTGATCGCGCCGGCCGACTGTCCCATCACCGTGACATTGCCTGCATCGCCGCCGAAGCCCGCGATGTTCTTCTGGATGTAGCGCAGCGCCGCCAGGTTGTCGAGCAGCGCGAAGTTGCCGGAGTCGTCGCCCTCGCTGCCGCCGACGTGCAGTTGCGGCACATTCAGGAAGCCGAGCACGCCCAGGCGGTAATTGGCCGTGACGACCACCGCGTTGGCCTTCTTCGCCAGGTTCGCGCCGTCATAGACCGGGTCGGCGGTAAAGCCCGAGATGTTGCTGCCGCCGTGGATGAACAGCATCACAGGCAGCTTCTCGTCGGTCGTGGACGGACGCCAGATGTTGAGCGTCAGGCAGTCCTCGTTGCCCACCGGCGTGTTCAGCGTGGCGGCGATCGTGGCGTCATAGGTGTTGTTGGCGCCCGGGCCGTAGATGCGGCCGATCTGCAGGCAGGGATTGCCGAATTGCTTGGCCGGCCGCACGTCGGTCCAGGCTTCGGGCTCGGCCGGGGCGCGCCAGCGCAGCGCGCCGATCGGCGGCTGGGCGAACGGCAGGCCCTTCCACCACCAGGTGCCCGAGCGGGCACTGTCGTCGACGCCGCCGACCTTGCCCTGGGCGGTCTGGCGCAGCGTCGGCGGATCCTGCGCCGGCGTCTGCGGCACGGCCGCCACGGGCGGTGTGGCCGGGGGATTGCCATTGGCGGCCGCGGGCGGCGTCAGAGGGAAAGAGGGATCGGATGATCCGCCGCAGGCGGTGATCATGGCGCACAGTAGCACCATTCCCGCGCCCCATTTCCGGGCTGTCATGCTCATGTCTTGTCTCCTCATCGGGTTATTCGGAATGCCTTCTGCCAGGGCTGGCCTCGATACTTCGCTGGTTCTTCGCAGCCCTGGAAAATTCTAGGAACGACCCCTTCCATGCCTGCTATCGCAAGCGCGCCAAACCAGTGACTTCAGAAACGCAAACGCCCGATTTCCTGCACCCTGCCCCGCCGGTCGCCCCGACGCGCACCAGCTCGGGCTCCTGGCTGCGCGGCGTGCTCGACATGTTCGCGGCCGAGGGTCTGGACGTGCCGGCCCTGCTGCGCGACAGCGGCTTCGACGCTGCCAGGATCGATCGGCCCGAAGCCCGCTTCCCGGCCGACGAGATCAGCCAGCTCTGGCGGCTGGCCGTGACCCGCTCCGGCAAGTCGACGCTCGGACTGGCGCGCGAACTCGCCGCGCGCCATGGCAACTTCGACACGCTGGGCCACGCGTTGACCTGCAGCCCGAACCTGCTGGCCGGCCTCGAGCGCCTGGCGCGCTACCTGGCGGTGATCTCGGACGCCGCCACCTTCGAGCTCGAGGCCGATGCCCGCGGCCACTGGCTGGTGATCGGCCATGTCGGCAACCGCCAGCCGGTGCCGCGCCAGCGCGTCGAGTACGGAATGCTGACCATGCTGATGCTGTGCGGCTGGCTCACGCGGCGCGAACTGCGGCCGCTGGCGGCCGAATTCGTCTTCGCGCCGCCGCCCAGCGACGCGCCGCATCGCGCGGCTTTCGGCGCCCCGCTGCGCTTCGGCGCCGAGTCCAACCGGCTGCTGCTGGCCGGCGCCGACATGCGCGCGCCGATCCCCACGCAGCATCCGGCGCTGGCGGCCTTGCACGAGCGCCTGCTCGACGAGCAACTGACCCAGCTGGCCGACAGCACCATGAGCCGCCGGGTCTGCACCGAGATCATTCGCCGGCTCCCCGGCGGCGAGCCGCGCCGCCAGGATGTGGCGACCGGCCTCGGCGTCGCGGAGCGCACTTTGCAGCGCCGCCTGCAGGCCGAGTCGAGCTCCTACCAGGCCCTGCTCGACCACACCCGCCGCGAACTGGCGCAGAAGTACCTGGCCGACCGGCGCCACACCCTCACCGATGTCGCCGACCTGCTCGGCTTCGTCGACAGCAGCAACTTCTTTCGCGCCTGCAAGCGCTGGTTCGGACTGCCGCCGGCGCAGTACCGGGCGCAGTTGTGGGAGAGCGGCGAGGTGCCGGGGACGACGGTGCCGGCCGGACTCTGAGTTCCGCCTGCCAGGCATCGGGATGGCCCCTGCGGCCCGGGGTCTCGCCCGCTGCGGGACAATGCCCCCCATGAGCATGCTTGCAGACGAAGCGGACCTGGTCGACCTGGGTCTGCGCTGGGCCCCGGGCTTTTCGGCGCTGGGCCCCGCCTTCTACACCGAACTCCAGCCCCGCCCTTTGCCCGATCCCTATTGGGTCGGCCGCAGCGAGCACCTGGCGCGCGAGCTCGGCCTGGACGCCTCGTGGCTGCATTCCGACGAAGGACTGGCCGCCTTTACCGGCAATCTGCCAATCGCCGGCAGCCGCCCGCTGGCCAGCGTCTACAGCGGCCACCAGTTCGGCGTCTGGGCCGGCCAGCTCGGCGACGGCCGCGCCATCCTGCTCGGAGAAACCGCGGATGGGCAGGAAGTGCAGCTCAAGGGTTCCGGCCTGACGCCCTACTCCCGAATGGGCGACGGCCGCGCCGTGCTGCGCTCCAGCATTCGCGAGTTCCTCTGCAGCGAGGCGATGCACGGGCTGGGCATCCCGACCACGCGGGCCCTGTGCGTGACCGGCTCCGATGCCCGGGTGCGGCGCGAGGAGCTCGAAACCGCCGCGGTCGTGACGCGGGTCGCGCCCAGCTTCATCCGCTTCGGCCATTTCGAGCATTTCGCGGCCAACCAGCGCGACGACGAACTGCGCGCCCTGGCCGACTACGTCATCGACCGCTACTACCCGGCCTGCCGCACGACATCGCGCTTCAACGGCAACGCCTATGCCGCGCTGCTCGAGGCGGTCAGCGAGCGCACCGCCGTCCTGCTCGCACAATGGCAGGCCATCGGCTTCTGCCATGGCGTGATGAACACCGACAACATGAGCATCCTCGGCCTCACGATCGACTACGGGCCGTTCCAGTTCCTCGACGGCTTCGATCCGCGCCACGTCTGCAACCACAGCGACACGGCCGGCCGCTACGCCTTCAACCAGCAGCCCAACGTCGCCTACTGGAACCTGTTCTGCCTGGCGCAGGCGCTGCTGCCGCTGATCGGCGACCAGGAGGTCGCGGTCGCGGCGCTGGAGTCGTACAAGACCGTGTTCCCGAACGCCTTCGAAGCTCGCATGCGGAGCAAGCTCGGTCTCGCCGAGGCCGCCGACGGCGACCGGGCGCTGATCGAGGGCGTGCTCCAGCTGCTGGCGCAGGAGAAGGTCGACTACACGATCTTCTGGCGCCGGCTGTCCGACGCCGTGGCAGGCGACAATCCCGAGCCGGTGCGCGACCTGTTCATCGACCGCGCGGGCTTCGACGCCTGGCTGCAGGCGTACGCCGGGCGGCGTGCGGCAACGCCGGCCGCCGAGGCTGCCGGCCGGATGCTCGGGAGCAATCCCAAGTTCGTGTTGCGGAACCACCTGGCCCAGCAGGCGATCGAAGCGGCCCAGCAGAAGGACTTCGACGGCGTCGCCACCTTGCTGAGACTGCTCGAAGCCCCATTTGCAGACCACGCCGGCCACGACGACTTTGCCGGCTTCCCGCCCGACTGGGCCTCCACGATCGAAATCAGCTGTTCATCATGACTTCTCCCGTCCAGAAAACCGATGCCGAATGGAAAGCCCTGCTGGCCGAGAAGGGCGCCGAGCGCGGGGCCTTCGAGGTCACCCGGCATGCCGCCACCGAGCGCCCCTTCACCGGCAAGTACGAGGCCCACTGGGAAGACGGCAGCTACCATTGCATCTGCTGTGGCGCCAAGCTGTTCGAATCCGCCACCAAGTTCGATGCCGGCTGCGGCTGGCCCAGCTTCTCCCAGGAAGCGGTGCCCGGCGCGATCCGCAACATCGTCGACCGCACGCACGGCATGGTGCGCACCGAGAACGTCTGCGCCAATTGCGGCGCCCATCTGGGCCACGTGTTCCCCGACGGCCCGACCGAAACCGGATTGCGCTACTGCATGAACTCGGCCTCGCTGGATTTCCACAAGCGCGAGACCGACTGAACCCGACCATGAAACTCTTTCTCGACTTCTTCCCGATCCTGCTGTTCTTCGGCGCCTTCAAGTTCTACGACATCTACACGGCCACCGGCGTGCTGATGGCCGCGACCGCACTGCAGATGGCGATCACCTGGTTCATGGAGCGCCGCCTGCTGCCGATGCAGAAGGCCACGCTGGTGCTGATCCTGCTGTTCGGCTCGCTGACGCTGGTGCTGCACGACGACCGCTTCATCAAGTGGAAGCCGACCGTGCTCTATGGCGCCATGGCGATCGCGCTCGCGGTCGCGCTGTGGGGCTTCAAGAAGAACTTCCTCAAGATGCTGCTGGGTGCGCAGCTGGAGTTGCCGACCCCGGTCTGGGGCCGGCTCAATGTCGCCTGGATCGGCTACTGCCTTTTCATGGCGGTCCTCAACGGCTACGTCGCGGCCTACTTCACGACCGAGGCCTGGGTCAACTTCAAGCTCTGGGGCTACGTCTTCCCGATCGTGTTCCTGATCGCTCAGGGGCTCTACATCTCGCCCCATCTCAAGTCGGACAAGCCTGCAGCATGAGCCTTCCTACCGCCCGGGACCTGGAGCTGCGGCTGCGCGAGGTGCTGCAGCCGACCGAACTCGAAGTCATCGACGAGAGCGCCGCCCATGCCGGCCATGCGGGCGCCGGCGCCGAGGGCTACGGCACCCATTTCCGGGTCCGCATCGCCTCGCCGCTGTTCGCCGGCAAGCCCCGCGTGGCGCGCCATCGGCTTGTGTATGATGCGCTGCAACTTTTCATCGCACAGGGCCTCCACGCGCTTGCCATCGAGACGCTTTAAGGCGTCGAATCACCTCCCCCGCACGGTCGTGCGGCGAACCACACCCCTCCCCCTATGAAGACAAACATCCTGAAGGCCGTCGCGGTCGCCACCCTGGTCGGCGCCATTCCGTTCGCCGCCCTGGCGCAGAACGCCGCCATCGTGAATGGCAAGGCCGTGCCCAAGGCGCGCATGGACGTGCTGGCCCAGCAGCTGGCCGCGGCCGGCCGGCCGGTGACGCCCGAGATGCAGGGCCAGTTGCGCGAGGAAGTGATCGCGCGCGAGATCTTCATGCAGGAGGCGCAAAAGCAGGGCCTCGACGCCACCGACGACTACAAGAACCAGCTCGAACTCGCCCGCCAGGCGATCCTGATCCGCCAGCTGTTCGACAACTACCGCAAGACCAACGCGGTGACCGACGCCGACGTCCAGGCCGAGTACGACAAGTTCGTTGCCGCCAACAGCGGCAAGGAATTCAAGGCCCGCCACATCCTGGTCGAGACCGAGGACCAGGCCAACAAGATCCTGGCCGACCTCAAGAAGGGCGCCAAGTTCGAGGACATCGCGAAGAAGCAGAGCAAGGACCCGGGTTCGGGCGCCAACGGCGGCGACCTCGACTGGGCAGCGCCCGCGAGCTTCGTGCCCGAGTTCTCGGAAGCGATGATCAAGCTCAAGAAGGGCGAGACCACGGCCGCGCCGGTCAAGTCGCAGTTCGGCTACCACATCATCCGGGTCGACGACATCCGCCAGGCACAGCTGCCGAAAGTCGAAGAAGTCAAGCCGCAGATCACGCAGCAGCTGCAACAGCAGCGCCTGCAGAAGTACCAGGACGACCTGCGGGCGAAGGCCAAGGTCGAGTGATCGAGCCAGGCGAGACGCCTCGCCAGCAGACAAGAAAGCGGCCCGCGGGCCGCTTTCTTTTTGATCGCAGCAACGCCTGCCCTACGACTGAGGCTTCGAACCGGCGGAAGAGAACGCCCTTGGTTGCGCCTGGCGTCGGACCAAAAAGCGACGCCGCACGGGTCGCTTTTTCAGGGTGCGTTCGGGCGCCGCGCCGACTTGATCGACCGCGTCTGCACGATGGCGTTGCCCTCGTCGTCGATCAGCGTGAAGGCGATCTCCGCGTCTGCCTGCGCGTGGGCCGGCGGCTTGAGGTCCACGTCGAGGCTGCCGAAGGGGGCCACCATCAACGCCTCCACCTGTTCGGCCGCCGGCGCGTTCGCATACTGGACCGCGGCGATCGATGCGTAGTAGGGCGTCGGGTTGTCGATCTTGAGCGCGGGTCGACCGGGCTCGGCCTGAAGCGACAGCACGAGCTTGTCGGCCACCTCGCCAGCCGCCATCGGCAAGCCTTGGGGCCGCAGGAAGACCTTCATCTGGGTGCGGACCGCCACGGTCAGGGTCGCGCTGTCGGGCGGCAGATCGAGCGGCCTGGGCGGGATCTCGTAGAGGTTGAGCCAGAACAGCGACTCGCGATCCTTGGCCAGCGGCGCCCCCGTGTGGAGCAGCCGCAGGCTCAGCTGGTCGCCGGCGTTCATGCGGAAAATCGGCGGCAGCGGAATGACCGGCGCGGTGGAGTTCTCGGGCGCCGAGTTCAGCTCCCCATCGTCCACCCAGGCCTCGACCACCACCGGGTAGGTGTTGAGGTTGACGAGCTGCAGCGATTGCTCCCTCGAATCGGGCGGGAAGATCACGCGGGTCGACTCGGCCATCACGCCAGCCATCGCCTGGGCCGCGGCCAGCACAAGGACCGACACCAGAAGGCCGGCGTCGGCGAACGCTCTCGCGCGACCTCGGGGAGAGAACAACTTGGCGCTGCGGACCGTCATGAGAAACAAACTCCCTATTGGATGCGAATCACGACCTGGGCGCGCGCGTTGAGCCGGCCCGGCGTCACGCTGCGGCCAGGGATTTGCTTCAGGGTCGCGTTCAGGCGCTTGGTGTAGGAGGTGACGCCGCCCGACACCCCCGTGCTGCTGGCCCCCTGCAGCACCGGGTACCAGCCCGCGGCGCCGCCGCCTCCGGTCACCTGGTCATTGCCGAGGAAGTTGAGGGGCGCGCCGTCGGCCTGCGTGAGCGCGACGCCGACCCCACCGGCCACCCCGGGCTGGCCGTAGTCGTCGGACAGCAGGAAAGTGACACCGCTGCCACCGGTCGTCAGGCCCTGGGCGACGGCGCTCTGGTAGTTGGCTGCCGGCACCAGCACACCCATCGCGGTGCGCCCGGCCTCCGTCCCGCTCGCGAAGGCGGTGAGCCCGGTGTTCGCGGGCGCGCCAGTCTGGCACTGGAACGCGATGTCGACCGGGAGTTGCCGGTTGGCGCCACTGTGGAGCTCGGCGATGCTGATCACCGGGAACTGGACGTTCGGCGTCACGTGGGTCACCGAGCAGGTGGCGGAGCGCCGCACGGTGATCCGGTTGTAGAGATTGACCGCGCCCGGCCATTCGCCATACCAGCCGGAGTAGTAGGACAGCGAGTCCTGCCCGACGCTCAGGCCGGCAGAACGGCCGCCGCCCTTGAAGGCGGTGTAGGCCGCGGGCTGCGAGTAGCCGTAGTTGCCCGAGGCGTTGGTGCCGCCCGCCGTGGCCTCGTTGCTGACGCGAAAGAGTTCCACGCGCACGTCGCTGAAGTTCTTGACCTTAACCAGGATCTTGCCCTGACCGTCCCGGTCCAGGCCCGTGAGTTGCCTCGCCTGCCAATAGCGGCTGAAGTAATTGCCGCTCGCGGCGTGGGTGACGCGAATCACCATGCCGTTGAAGTAGGTCCTGTAGGCACCCGGCAGGCCGAAGGCAGCGCCGTCTTCGTACTGGCCGCCGAAGGCGTTGTCCCCGTTGGTCGCGTAGTACTCGAAGAGGCTGCCTTCGTCGACCGCGTCGCAGCGAAACAGCACCTGATCGGGCGTGTAAGCCTCATTGCCCAGGTTGAGAATGCTGGCGCTGCCGCTGGCGATCAGCGTGCCGTTGGGCTGGAAGGTGCTGCTGTTGATGTTGACAACCCCCGGCAGGCCGCTGGCGCCCGAGGTGTCCAGCGAACCGGTCCAGACGTTGTGCGTGCCGTGGGCCGGATCCACGTAGTAGATCGAGTTCGACGGATAGCTGGTCGCCGGCGCATAGCTGATCTTGGTGCAGGTGGCCCAGGCCGACGCCGGCAGGCTTGCCAGGACGGCGGCGAGCAGCGCCCCGGCCGGCAATGACCGGGCGCTGCGGCGGATGGAGAAGAGTCTTCGGAACGACATCATGTTCGGGGTACGCGCAGGTTTGCGATCAAGGGCCGACCGGCCGGCAGACGGCGTTGAACCGGTACAGCACCTCCTCGGTGCCCTGTTCGCTGATCCGGTAAGGAATTTCGCAGCGCTCGGCCGCCGCTTCGCCCCATTGAACGAACAGGCGCCCCTCGCGATCGGCCGCCCGCGCGTAAACCTGGCCGCCCTGCCCCACCATGCCGATGCTGGCGCCGTCGCTGCCATACACGGCAGCACCCAGCGGGAGCGGCTTGCCGTCGTCCTTGGCGGCCCGCACCAGCAGGGCGTAGCCGGTCCGGGTCGTGAACTTCAATCGGACCACGGCCCCGGCTGAGGGCGCCACCCGCTGCTGGCTGCCGTCCAGCTCGGCATTGCGGTTAATGCCCTGCGAATCGAGCGCCACGTCGTTGTAGCGGTACGGCGACAGCGAAGGAACGATCGCGAAGCCGGCGCCGTCCACCCGCGCGCCCAGCCCGTTGCGCACCCCCGCGCCGCTCGCGCCCTGCGCCTCGACCAGGCCGAAGGTGTCGCTCACGTAGGGCCCGAAGGTCAGGCCGCCCGCATGCGCGACCGCCGCCCCACGGGCGCTGGCCCCCGCCTGCCAGAAGCCCTGGCCTTGCGAAACACTGGCGCCGACGGTCGCGACCGGCAACCGCTTCTGCAGGTTGCCGCTCACGTTGGTGACGCCATCCAGCGTCTCGTGGCCGGCGCTCACGCCGTAGCTGAGTGTCTGCGCTTCGTCCGCCATGCCGGCCACCGAGGTCTGGTAGCTGGTGCCGCCGTCGCTGCGCCGCGCCACCGAGGCCGACGCCGAGGCCGCCCGCGGCCCCGTGCCCAACGGTATGGAGACCGTGAACATCACGATGTTGGCCATCGTGGCCGCCTGGGCCGGGCCGCCCAGCGGCTGCGAGCCCAGGCCGAACAGCGCGCCGGTGCGCTGTCGCCCGATGCTCACGCCATAGCTGACGGAACGGTAGGTGTTGTTGTAGCTGAACTGGAACTGCGTGTCGCGGTCCTTGTCGACGCCGTGGTAGTCGCTGACGCCCGCCGTGAGGAACAGCTGGCCGTAGTTGCCGAGGCTCTGGCTGACGTTGGCGACGATCTGGCTGCGCAGCTGGAAGGTGCTCGAGCGCCAGACCTGTCCGCTGTCATGCGCGCTGAGGGAACCGAGCGCATCGGCCATCTCGCGGAATCCGTCGGTCGAGTAGCGGTAGCCCGCGAGAGCGAAGTTGGTGCCCGTGGGCTGGAAGGACTGGCTGTAGGTCAGCTCCGCGCGCCAGCCGGTCAGGTTGCTCCCGCCGGCCGGGTCCTTGGCGATCGAGTAGGTCGCATTGGCGCCGAGCGCGCCGATCGGCGTTCCCATCACGGCACCGGCCAGCAGCGCCTGGTAGTCACCGGCCGCGCGGACGCCTGCGTTCGCGGTCAGCGAATTGGTGAGACCGCGCTGATAGGTCAGTTCGCCGAAGGCGGCCCGGCTGTCGGCGACGTTGCGCACGCGCCCCACCGTGGCAGCATAGCGCGACGCGCCCGGGCGCATCGAATCGGGCACGGCGGAAAACGGGACCCTGAAGCTCGACACGCGGCCATCGGCCTCCGTGACGATGACCTGCAGGTCGCCCTGGAAGCTGGTCGGGTACAGGTCGTCGATGACGAAGGGCCCGGGCGCGACGGTGGTCTGGTAGATCTCGTTGTTGCCCTGGCGCACCACCACCCGCGCGTTGGTCGAGGCGATGCCGCGTACCACCGGCGCGAAGCCGCGCTGGGAATCCGGCAGCATGCGCTCGTCGGTGGCCACCTGGGCACCTTCGAAGCCGACCGAGCTGAACAGCGTGCCGCTGGTATAGCTCTGGCCGATGGTGAGTTCGCTGTCGAGCGAAGGCAAGGCGCGCTGCGCGTAGGCCCGGATCGAGTTCCAGTGGCCCCCGCCATAGCCCGGCCCGTTCTGGTAGTTGTAGCTCGACTGCTGGCGGAAGCGCCACATCCCCGCGTTGGCACCGAAATTCATGCCGAGGTACGTGGATTCACTGGTACTGCCGGCATTGCTGGCGCGAAAGTAATTGGTGTCGTAATTGAGGAAGCCCACGGGGACGCCCGGGTCGAGGTCGGCCTTGTCGACCGCGCCACGCACCGCACGCTTCATCAGCGCTTGCGGGATCGACAGGTCCAGCCGCAGGCGCGGCAGGTCGAAGGCCGCGCGCGCGCCGGCGATGCGCTGGCCGAGCGGCAGACAGACGGCACCGGAAGCGTCCTGGGCAGCACCCGGCTCGACACCGGCGGACGAAATGTTGCTGGCGAGCACGCCAGCGCCGACCAGGAACGAGGTTTCCAGGCAGGGAACGACCTCCTTGCCGACGGCGCGGAACTCGACGGCCTTCCGGCTGCGAAAGGCGCCATTGACGAAAACGTCGACCTGGTAGACGCCCGGATCGATGGCGCTGGCCTTGTTGAAGCGCTCGAGACCACCGGCCCCGAGCGAGGACCCCATCAGGAATCCGCTGTCGAATTGATAGGTCGGCGCCTCATCGGCCGGAGCGGCCTGCAGGCGGGCCGAGAAAAGAGCAATGCCGATGACCACTGCGGAGAGCTTTGTCGGCCTGTGCACACGTCGCACCCGGCCTTCGAAGAAACACGCTTGCGCTTGCCTTGCAGCATCCACCGATCGAAACCCTCATTTCTTTCTTTTTTGAAGTCTATCGACGAGCGGCCAAAGGCAGCTCGCCTTTGTTTTCGCCGCCGTAGTCGTTGACAGATTTGAAACTGATGCTGCGACCCGCCGATGCCAGGTTGGCGTTGCTCTTGATGCGCCAGTCGAAGGTGGCCTTCGGCGCAATCATGTCGGGTGCGAGGACGATGTCCTCTCCCGCCCCGGTGATCCTCGCGTCGGTCAGCGAGAGATGAAAGGCCGAGTCATTGGTGGCGGTGATCTTCCATTCCGCGCCATCGCGCTCCACGCTGAAGCGCAGCTTGTCGGTGGCGCGTTCGGGGTCTCCGGCAATTCCGGTCGGACGATAAAAAAGCTTGACCCGGTTGCGCAGCAGCAACAGCATCTTGTTGCGCTCCGCGTCGGCCGCATTCATTGCCGGAATCTGCACCGTGTTGATGAAGAAGACCGATTCGCGGTCCTGCGGCAAATCCTTGCCGGTGAAGATGAGGCGGGCGGTCTGTCCGGACTTGGGCTCGATGCGAAAGACCGGCGGCGTGACCACGAAAGGTGCATCCGCGGTCTCGGGCGTCGAGTCGGCATTGCCGCTGTCGATCCAGATCTGGACCACGCTGGGCGCATCGTCCTGGTTGGTGAACTGGATGCTGCGCTCCTTGGCGCCACCCGGGTAGATCACCCGGGTGCCGGTCATGACGACGCTCGCGAGCGAGGGAATCGCACAGCCGAGAACGGCCAGGAACAACCACAGACACCGCACGCTCTTCAACATCGATTCCTCCTCGTTGGCCAGTCATGCGCTGACTGAGACCACAATCATGCCAGGGTTATTTACGGGTAGGCAACCGAATACTGGACGGCGCCGACCACCGAACCCGCGGTGGCACCGCCGGCTTCCGAGATGTAACGCACCGCGAAGTTGTGCGATGCGGACGTGCCGTTGGTGGCCACTTCCAGGCCCGGTGCTGCATAGCCGCCGGCCAGGGGGAACCCCGTCGCGGGCGTCTTCGGATCCAGCAATTGCAGGCTCACCTTGGTGGCGGTCCCGGTATTGGCGATGTTGCCGCCGGCGGTGACGCTGTTGGGCAGGAACACCGTGTTGACAGCCGTCGGCGTCGCGCTGGCTTCACAGCCGCTGACCGAAACCGTGAATTCGGTCAGGCCGGCCGTCGCGCCGCTTTGCGCCAAGTCCGTTTTGCTGACCGTGGGCAGCAGCACGACCGGGCTGCTGGCGTTGCCATTCACCGCGACCGAGCAGGTCTGCGCGGCGACTTCGCCACGGAAAGTGATCGTATTGGCGCTTTGCGCGAACGAGAAAAAGGGAACTGCTGCGAGGGCGACGAAAAGGATGGACTTGTTCATGCTTAATACCTTGTCAATGTAAATTGGTTGATTTCTTTGATGACTCTATTGTCGAATTGCCATCAATTTATTACCAGGGAAAAATCCACGCATTCCGAACAATCGTTGAATTGCAGACTTTTCTCAATTTCAACTCGAATCGCAGCGCTTTGTTAATTGCATTGATCAATTTGAAAACAGGTTTATATTAATAAGAATTCAAATCAATTAAAATGAGAAAGTTCTGAAACTCCGCCAAGAACAGGCGCAGCCAATCACCCGCGCGAGCCTGCAGGCGCGGCTGAACACGCCGGACCTCGCGGTCCGACGAAAAAACGGTTGCTTGGGGTTGAAGGCGCGCACGCCGACCCGCGGGCCGCGGGGCTGGCTATCGGTCTACCGGGACTCCCGCGCCGCGGGAGCAGACGCGCAGCGAGGGACTCAGCCCACCCACTTGCGCGCGTTGCGCCAGATCCGCATCCATGGGCTGAGCTCGCTCGCATCGCCCGAGGTCCAGCTCATCTGGATGTTGCGGAACACCCGCTCAGGGTGCGGCATCAGCGCCGTGAAACGGCCATCGGCGGTGGTCACCGACGTCAGGCCGCCGGCGCTGCCGTTCGGATTGAACGGATAGCGCTCGGTCGCCTGGCCGTGGTTGTCGACGAAGCGCATCGCGGCGATCGCGCGGGCCGGGTCGCCGCGATGCTTGAAGTTGGCGTAGCCCTCGCCGTGCGCCACCGCGATCGGCAGCCGGCTGCCGGCCATGCCGGCGAAGAACAGGCTGGGAGATTCAAGCACCTCGACCATCGACAGGCGGGCCTCGAAACGCTCGCTCTGGTTGGTCGTGAAGCGCGGCCAGGCTTCGGCGCCCGGGATGATGTCGGCCAGCTCGGCGAACATCTGGCAGCCGTTGCAGACGCCCAGGCCGAAGGTGTCGGCGCGGCCGAAGAAGCCCTTGAACTGCTCGGCCAGCCTCGGATTGAAGGTGATGCTGCGGGCCCAGCCGATGCCGGCGCCCAGCGTGTCGCCGTAGCTGAAGCCGCCGCAGGCGACCACGCCCTTGAAGTCGGCCAGATCCGCCCTGCCGGTCTGCAGGTCGGTCATGTGGACGTCGAAGGCCTCGAAGCCGGCCTCGGTGAAGGCGTAGGCCATCTCGACATGCGAGTTGACGCCCTGCTCGCGCAGGATCGCGACCCTGGGCCGGGCGAGGTTCAGGAACGGCGCGGCGACGTCGTCGGTTACGCCGGGCGCCAGCAGCACGTGGGCGCCCGGGTCTTGGCGGTCGCCGGCCGCCGCATGTTCGGCATCGGCGCAATCGGGGTTGTCGCGCTCGCGGCAGATCTTCCAGCTGACCGAATCCCAGACCTGGTGCAGGTCGGCGAGTTGGGCGCTGAAGACGGCCTTGGCGTCGCGCCAGATTTCGACCTTGCCCTTCCCGGCGTCGACGGTCGAGCTGGCCGGACGGGTCTTGCCGACGAAATGGCTGTGGGCGCTCAGGCCATGCGCGCGCAAGGTCTGCATGACCTCGTTGCGCTCGGCGGTGCGCACCTGCAGCAGAAGGCCCAGCTCTTCGTTGAAGAGCGCCTTGAGCGTAAGTTCCTCGCGCCGGGCGCTGACCTGGCCGGCCCAGTTCTTGGCGTCGCCGTATTCGGCGCGGCTGTCGCTGATGCCGTCGCCTTCGGTGACCAGCAGGTCGACGTTGAGCGCGACGCCCACGTGGCCGGCAAAGGCCATCTCGCAGGCGGCGGCGAACAGGCCGCCGTCGCTGCGGTCGTGCAGCGCGAGGATCCTGCCTTCGGCGCGCAGGGCGTTCACCGCAGCGACCAGTCGAACCAGGTCCTGCGGGTCGTCGAGGTCGGGCACCGTGTCGCCGCTCTGCCCCAGCGTCTGCGCCAGGATGCTGCCGGCCATGCGCAGCTTGCCGCGGCCGAGGTCGACCAGCACCAGCGTGCTGTCGGGCTCTTCGGCGTCGAGCTGCGGCGTCAGGGTGCCGCGCACGTCGGCCAGCGTGGCGAAGGCGGTCACGATCAGGCTCACGGGCGACGTCACCTTCTTCGGCACGCCCTCGTCCTGCCACTGGGTGCGCATCGACAGGGAATCCTTGCCGACCGGGATCGAAATGCCCAGCGCCGGGCACAGTTCAAGCCCCACGGCCTTCACGGTCTCGTACAGCGCCGCATCCTCGCCGGGTTCGCCGCAGGCGGCCATCCAGTTGGCCGACAGCTTGACGCGCGACAGCTCGATCGGCGCCGCCAGAAGGTTGGTGATGGCCTCGCCCACGGCCATGCGGCCCGAGGCCGGCGCGTCGATCGCGGCCAGCGGCGTGCGCTCGCCCATGCTCATCGCCTCGCCCGCGAAGCCCTTGTAGTCGGCCAGCGTGACGGCGCAGTCGGCCACCGGCACCTGCCAGGGGCCGACCATCTGGTCGCGGTGGCTCAAGCCCCCCACGGTGCGGTCGCCGATCGTGATCAGGAAGCGCTTGGACGCCACGGTCGGGTGCGAGAGCACCTCGATCGCGGCCTTCTGCAGGTCGACGCCGTTGAGGTCCAGCGGCTTGAAGCGGCGGGCCACGGTCTTGACGTCGCGCAGCATCTTGGGCGGCTTGCCCAGCAGCACGTCCATCGGCATGTCGACCGGCTGCGCCTCGACGTCTTCATCGGCCACCAGCAACTGGCGCTCTTCGGTCGCCACGCCGACGACGGAGAACGGGCAGCGCTCGCGCTCGCAGAAGGCCTGGAACTGCGCGAGCGACTCCGGCGCGATCGCCAGCACATAACGCTCCTGGCTCTCGTTGCACCAGATCTCCTTCGGCGCCATGCCCGACTCCTCGAGCGGCACCGCCCGCAGGTCGAAGCGCGCGCCGCGGCCGGCGTCGTTCGTGAGCTCGGGGAAGGCGTTGCTCAGGCCGCCGGCACCGACGTCGTGGATCGCCAGGATCGGATTGGCATCGCCCTGCTGCCAGCAGTGGTTGATGACTTCCTGCGCCCGGCGCTCGATCTCGGGGTTGCCGCGCTGGACCGAGTCGAAGTCGAGCTCGGCCGCGTTGGCGCCGGTCGCCATCGAGCTCGCGGCGCTGCCGCCCATGCCGATGCGCATGCCCGGTCCGCCGAGCTGGATCAGCAGCGCGCCGGCCGGAAAGCGGATCTTCTTCGTCTGGCCGGCATCGATGCTGCCGAGGCCGCCGGCGATCATGATCGGCTTGTGGTAGCCGCGCTGCACCGTGCCCTGGTCGCTTTCGACCGCCTGTTCGTATTCGCGGAAGTAGCCCAGCAGGTTGGGCCGGCCGAACTCGTTGTTGAAGGCGGCGCCGCCCAGCGGGCCCTCGGTCATGATCTGCAGCGGGCTCGCGATATGGCCGGGCTTGCCGTAGCTGCCGTCGGCGGGCCACAGCGTCGAGACCGTGAAGCCGGTCAGGCCGGCCTTGGGCTTGGAGCCGCGGCCGGTGGCGCCCTCGTCGCGGATCTCGCCGCCGGCGCCGGTCGAGGCGCCCGGAAACGGGGAGATCGCGGTCGGATGGTTGTGGGTCTCGACCTTCATGAGCACGTGGCTCAGCGCATCCTGCTTCCGGTAGCTCCCCGATTCGGAAGCCGCCACGAAGCGCTCGATCTGCGTGCCCTCCATCACCGAGGCGTTGTCGGCATAGGCGATCACCGTGTGCTGCGGGTTCTGGCGCTCGGTGTTCCGGATCATGGAGAACAGGCTCTGCGGCTGCGCCACGCCGTCGATCACGAAGTCGGCGTTGAAGATCTTGTGGCGGCAGTGCTCGCTGTTGGCCTGCGCGAACATCATGAGCTCGACATCGCTCGGGTTGCGCCCGAGCCGGATGAAGGCCTCGACCAGGTAGTCGATCTCGTCCTCGGCCAGGGCCAGGCCGAAGCTCTTGTTGGCATCGACCAGCGCGGAGCGCCCGCCGCCCAGCACGTCCACCTGGGCCATTGGCTGCGGCGGCAGTTCGGCAAACAGGTCGGCCGCCTGGTCGATCCGGGCCAGCACCGATTCGGTCATGCGGTCGTGCAGCAGCTCGGCCACCGCGGCCAGCTTGTCGCCTTCCAAGGTGGGGGCCTTGCCCAGGGCCTTGTCCAGCAAGGGCGCCTTGAGCACCAGGTGGTATTCGGTCACGCGCTCGACCCGGCGCAGCGCCAGGCCGCAGTTGTGGGCGATGTCGGTGGCCTTGGAGGCCCAGGGCGAGACGGTGCCCAGCCGCGGCGTGACGATCACCGTCGGCCCGGACTTGGCCGGTGCGGTGAATGGCTCGCCGTAGCCCAGCAGCGCCGCGTAACGCTCCTGCTCGGCCGTGTCGAGGGCGTGGTCGGTGACCACCAGATGCACGAAGCGGGCGCTCAGGCCCTCGATGCGGGGGTCGACCGCCTGCAGCCGGGGCAGAAGCTGCCGGGCCCGGAAATCGCTGAGGGCGCTGCCGCCCTCGAAGAAGCTCACCACGGGGGCGGCATGGACAGCACGATGGGAAGGCGGGTTCACGGGCAGCGTCACGTTCGGGTCGGCCGCAGGGGCCGCGTTGGGATTCATGAGAATGAGGCGGAGGCCGCTGACTGGGGCCATCCGCGCTAACCCTGAATTTTAGCGGCCTCAATGGGATAATTCCGGCCATGAGCATTACCTACAAAGACGCCGAAGGCGTTGCCGGCATGCGCGTGGCGTGCCGTCTCGCCTCCGAGGTGCTGGATTACCTGACCCCCCACATCCTTCCCGGCGTGACCACCAACCAGATCGACAAGCTGGCCCACGACTACATCACGCAGGTCCAGGGTGCCATCCCCGCGCCGCTGAACTACATGGGCGCCAGCAGCACGCCCTACCCCAAGTCGATCTGCACCTCGGTCAACCACGTGGTCTGCCACGGCATCCCGAACGACAAGCCGCTCAAGAAGGGCGACATCATCAATTGCGACATCACGGTCATCAAGGACGGCTGGCACGGCGACACCAGCCGGATGTTCGTGGTCGGCGACGCCTCGATCGCGGCCAAGCGCCTGTGCGCCTTCACCTATGACGCCATGTGGCACGGCATCGTCAAGGTCAGGCCCGGCGTCCACCTGGGCGACATCGGTTTCGCGATCCAGCGCTTCGCCGAGAGCAACGGTTTCTCGGTGGTGCGCGAGTTCTGCGGCCACGGCATCGGCCGCGGCTTCCACGAAGAGCCGCAGGTGCTCCACTACGGCCGGCCCGGCACGCTCGAGGAGCTCAAGCCCGGCATGACCTTCACGATCGAGCCGATGATCAACGCCGGCAAGCGCGAGATCAAGGAAGACGCCAAGGGCGGCCAGTACGACGGCTGGACCATCGTCACGCGCGACCACTCGCTGTCGGCGCAGTGGGAGCACACGGTGCTGGTCACCGAGACCGGCTACGAGGTGCTGACGCTCTCCGCCGGCAGCCCGCCGACACCGGCCTTCGTCGACGCCCCCGCTTGAGGGGACGCCGCCTGCTCGAGGCTCCCATGGTGGATATTCCATCATTGCGCGATGCCTATCGCACGCACAAGCTGGCGCTGTTCGACCAGCTGCGCAGCGCGCGGGCGCCGACGCGCAGCGTCCACACCGTGCTGCGCCAGCTCGCCGCGCTGGCCGACGAGACCCTGACCGCCCTGTGGGACGACGCCCGGTTCGGCAACCAGCTGGCCCTGGTCGCGGTCGGCGGCTTCGGCCGCGGCGAGCTGTTTCCGTATTCCGACGTCGACGTGCTGCTGCTGCTGCCCGAGGACCATGGGACGGACATCGAGCCGGCGCGCATCGAGGCCTTCATCGGCCGATGCTGGGATGCCGGCCTGGAGATCGGCTCCAGCGTGCGCACGGTCTCCGAATGCCTGGCCGAGTCCGCCAAGGACGTGACGGTCCAGACCTCGCTGCTCGAATCGCGGCTGGTGATCGGCGACAAGAAGCTCTACACGGCCTTCCGCAAGAACTTCCTCGCGGCGATCGACCCGCAGGCCTTCTTCACCGCCAAGTCGCAGGAGATGCGGCACCGGCACCAGAAGTTCGACAACACGCCCTACGCGCTCGAACCGAACTGCAAGGAATCGCCGGGCGGCCTGCGCGACCTCCAGATCATCCTCTGGATGACCAAGGCCGCGGGCTTCGGCAACCGCTGGGACGATCTCGCGAAAAATGGCCTCGCAACGGCCTTCGAGATCCAGCAGATCAAGCGCAACGAGGCCTTGCTGAGCCTGATCCGCGCGCGCCTGCACGTCACGGCCAATCGTCGCGAGGACCGCCTGGTGTTCGACCTGCAGACCGCCGTGGCCGCCACGTTCGGCTATGTCGGCGAGTCACGGCGCTTGGCCAGCGAGGCCCTGATGCGGCGCTACTACTGGGCCGCCAAGGCGGTCACGCAGCTCAACCAGATCCTGCTGCTCAACGTCGCCGAGAAGCTGCAGCCGCAGGCCGAGCAGCCGACGCCGATCAACGAGCGTTTCTTCGAGAAGGCCGGCCTGATCGAGGTCGCGAGCGACGATCTCTACCTGAAGGATCCGCACGCGATCCTCGAGACCTTCCTGCTCTACCAGAAGACCATCGGCGTCAACGGCCTGTCGGCACGCACCCTGCGCGCGCTCTACAACGCGCGCCACGTGATGGACAGCAAGTTCCGCAACGACCCGGTCAACCATGCGACCTTCATGCGCATGCTGCTGGAGCCGCGCGGCATCACGCATGCGCTGCGGCTCATGAACCAGACCTCGGTGCTGGGGCGCTACCTGCGGGTCTTCCGCAGCATCGTCGGGCAGATGCAGCACGACCTGTTCCACGTCTACACGGTCGACCAGCACATCCTGATGGTGCTGCGCAACGTGCGGCGTTTCTTCATCGCCGAGCATGCCCACGAATACCCGTTCTGCTCGCAGCTCGCGGCCGGCTGGGACAAGCCCTGGATCCTCTATATCGCGGCGCTGTTCCACGACATCGCCAAGGGCCGCGGCGGCGACCATTCGACGCTGGGCGCGCGCGACGTGCGGCGCTTCTGCCGCCAGCACGAGATCCCGCGCGAGGATGCCAAGCTGATCGAGTTCCTGGTCGCGGGGCATCTGGTCATGAGCCAGGTCGCGCAGAAGCAGGACCTGAGCGACCCCGAGGTGATCGGCGCCTTCGCCAGGCGCGTGGGCAACGAACGCTACCTGACAGCGCTGTACCTGCTCACGATCGCCGACATCCGCGGCACTTCGCCGCGGGTCTGGAACGCCTGGAAGGGCAAGCTGCTCGAGGACCTCTATCGCCTGACCCTGCGCGCCCTGGGCGGCCGCATGCCCGATCCCGGCGCCGAAATCGAGGCGCGCAAGCGCGAGGCGCTGGTGCAGCTCGCGCTGCATGCCGAGCCTTTCGAATCCCACAAGTCCCTGTGGGAGACGCTCGACGTCGGCTACTTCATGCGCCACGACGCCTCGGAGATCGCCTGGCATGCCAAGCAGCTCTCCCGCCATGTGCCGCACGCGGGCGTGCCGCTCGATCCGCGCGCGCTGCCGATCGTGCGCGTCCGGCTGTCGCCGGTCGGCGAAGGGTTGCAGGTGGTGGTCTACACGCCCGACCAGCCCGACCTGTTCGTGCGCATCTGCGGCTACTTCGACCAGTCGTCCTTCAGCATCCTGGACGCCAAGGTGCACACCGCGAGCAACGGCTTCGCGCTCGATACCTTCCAGGTCGTGACCACCTTCATCCCCGAGCACTACCGCGACCTGATCAACATGGTCGAGACCGGCCTGGCCAAGACGCTCAGCGAGGCCGGCCCGCTGCCGCCGCCGAGCAAGGGCCGGGTGTCGCGCCGGGTGCGCAGCTTCCCGATCAAGCCGCGCATCAGCCTCCTGCCCGACGAAAAGGCGCAGCGCTGGCTGCTCAGCATTTCGGCCAGCGACCGGACGGGCCTGCTCTATTCGATCGCGCGGGTGCTGGCGCGCCACCACCTGAACCTGCAGCTGGCCAAGGTCACGACGCTCGGCGAGCGCATCGAAGACACCTTCCTGATCAGCGGGCCCGAGCTGCAGGGGCAGCGAGCGCAGCTGGCGATCGAGACCGAACTGCTGGAAGCCCTGGCGGCCTGAATCGCCAGCCTAGCCCGCGCTCAACCGTCGCTCCAGCCAGGCGCTGTAGCGCGCCAGCCCGAAGCACAGCAGCCAGTACACCAGCGCGATGAAGAGATAGCCCTCGAGGTAGAACGGCCGCCAGGTCGGGTCGCCGCCCAGCGCCAGGCCGAGCGCGCCGGTCAGCTCGAACAGCCCGACCACGGTGACCAGCGAGGTGTCCTTCAAGGTCCCGACCACGCTGTTGGTCAGCGCCGGCACCACCAGCCGCAGCGCCTGCGGCAGCACGATGTCGCGCTGCACCGGCCAGCGGCCGAATCCCAGCGCCATCGCGGCGTCGATCTGGCCGTGCGGCACCGCCTGCAGGCCGCCGCGGATGATCTCGGCCAGGTAGGCGGCGACGAACAGCGACAGCCCGGCCAGCACCCGCACCAGCACGTCGGGCTGCCAGCCGGCGGGCCACAGCAGCGGCAGCAGGAAGGAGGCCATGAAGAGCACGGAGATCAGCGGCACGCCGCGCACCAGCTCGATGTAGGTGGCACAGAGCGTACGCACCACCGGCCACTGCGAACGCCGGCCGAGCGCCAGCGCCAGCGCCAGCGGGAAGGCCAGCGCGAGCCCGACCACCGCCAGCCCGATGGTCAGCGGCAGGCCGCCCCAGCGATGGGTCGGCACGCCCTCGAGCCCGAAGACGCCACCGCGCATCAGGAGCACGAACGCGCCCAGCGACACGACCCACAGCGGCAGCAGCCACCAGCGCCAGCTGCGCGGCCAGGCGCTCAACAGCGTGGTCAGCGACAGCAGCGTGACCGCGACCGCGGGCCGCCACTGGTCCTCGTAGGGGTAGCGGCCGAACAGGATGGGCCGCCACTTCTCGGCGATCACGCCCCAGCAGGCGCCGTGCCGCACGGCGCGGCAGGCCTGCGCATCCGGATGAAACACGGCATGCAGGACGGCCCAGTCCAGGGCGTGGAAACCTGCCCAGACGAACAGCAGTGACAGCCCCAGGGTGAAGGACGCGCGCAGCGGCGACCCCCACAGCTCCTTGCGCCACTCGGTCGGCGGCCGCGTCGCCCCGCTCATCAGGCAACCTCCGTGCTTCGCACTGCGGTGCGAGCTTGCTTGGGGCGGCCCGGCGCGGCGCTCATCAGGCAACCTCCGTGCTTCGCACTGCGGTGCGAGCTTGCTTGGGGCGGCCCGGCGCGGCGCTCATCGCCAGCCCCTCAGCGCGACGCGCGCGTTGTAGCGGTTCATGGCCCACGAGATCACGAGCGAGAGCCCAAGGTACACCGCCATGATCACGGCAATGCACTCGAAGGCGCGGCCGGTCGAGTTCAGCGAGGTGTTGGCGATCGACACCAGCTCCGGATAGCCCACCGCCACCGCCAGCGAGGAGTTCTTGGTCAGGCTCAGCAGCTGGTTGGTGAGCGCCGGGACGATCACGCGCAGCGCCTGCGGCAGCACCACGATGCGCAGCTGCTGCCATGGCGAAAGACCGAGCGCCTGGGCCGCCAGCTTCTGGCCCTGCGACACGGAGACGATGCCGGCGCGCACGATCTCGGCGACGAAGGCAGCGGTATAGAGCGCGAGCGCGATCACCACCGCGAGGTATTCCGGGCTCAATGCCGCGCCGCCGCTGACGTTGAAGCTGCCGCGCTCGGGCCATTCGAGGTGGCTGGGCCAGAATGCGCCCTCCTCCCGCACCGGCCAGGGCAGCGAGAGCCCTCCCTTGCTGAGCCAGACATCGGGCAGCAATTCGAGCGGTTCGGTCGAATCGGGCAACAGTTGCGTGAGCGCGAAATAGAGCATCAGCAGCTGCACCAGCAGCGGCACGTTGCGGATCGTCTCCACGTAGACGCCGCACAGGCCGCGCACCAGCACGTGCGGTGCGAGCCGGCCGATGCCGAGCAGCGTGCCGAGCGCGACCGCCATGACCGCGGCCGGAATGGCGGCCCGCACGGTGTTGATCAGCCCGGCCAGGAAAGCACGCCAGAAGGGCTGGCCGGCATCGAAATCGAGCCAGCCTTCGGAGATCTCGAAGCCCGCCGGCTGCAGCAGGAAATCGAAGCCCGAATGCACGCCGCGGCTGCGCAGCACCTCCAGCGCATGCTGGACCAGCCAGAAGACGCCGAGCGCGATCGCCGCGATCAGCAGGGCCTGCAGGGCCCAGGCGAACCAGACGGCACGGCGCCGCTCGGGCGGCCGTGCACTGCTCATCGCACCGGCAATCCGTACATCAGCCCGCCCTTGTTCCACAGGTTGTTGGAGCCGCGCGGCAGCTTGAGCACCGACTTCGGGCCGACATTGCGCTCGAAGACCTCGCCGTAGTTGCCCACCGCCTTGATGGCCCGGTAGGACCAGTCCTTGTCGAGGCCCAGCAGCTTGCCGAGGTCGTCGCCGCTGCCGACCAGGCGCTGCTGCGCCGGGTCCTTGCTGCTCGCCTTGAGTTCGTCGATGTTGGCTTGCGTGATGCCGGACTCCTCGGCCTCGATCAGTGCGTTGGGCACCCACTTGGCGATCGCGAACCATTCGTCGTCGCCGCGGCGCACCAGCGGCGCCAGCGGCTCCTTGGAGATCAGCTCGGGCAGGATCACGTAGTCGTCGGGGTTCGGCGCTTCCTTGTTGCGCAGGCCCGCGAGCGCCGAGGTGTCGGTCGTGAAGGCCTGGCAGCGGCCGGCGAAGAAGGCCTTGAACGAGGCCTCGAAGCTCTCGAACACGACCGTCTTGACCGGAATGCCCTGGGCCTTGAACCAGTCGGCGACGTTCTTCTCGTTGGTGGTGCCCGACTGGGTGCAGATGGTGGCGTTCTTGAGCTGCTTGGCGCTGGTGACCTTGATCTTCTTCGGCACCAGGAAGCCCTGGCCGTCGTAGTAGGTGATGGTCGTGAAGTGGAAGCCGAGCGAGGCGTCGCGGGTCATCGTCCAGGTGGTGTTGCGCGCCAGGATGTCGATCTCGCCGGCCTGCAGTGCCGAGAAGCGCTGCTGCGAATTGAGCGGCACGAACTCCACCTTCTTGCCGTCGCCGAGCACCGCGGCCGCAATGGCACGGCAGGTGTCGACGTCGAGGCCCGACCAGTTGCCCTGGGTGTCGGGCGCCGAGAAGCCGGCGACACCGTTGGTCACGCCGCACTTGACGGTGCCGCGCTGCTTGACGGCGTCGAGCGTCTTGCCGGCGAAGGCCGGTGCGGCGACAAGGGTCATGACAGCGGCAGCACAAGCAAGCGCCGGACGAATGCGTTGGATCATTGGGGAAACCTCTTTTGTTCGAAATGCGGCAGCGGGCAGTTTACGGGGCGAGGCCGGGGTCTGCCAAAGAACGCGACAAGCCAAGCATATTCAGCGAAAAGTCGTTCTTATCGACCACAATCGCGCCTGTTTTTCACAACAGAAAGGTCTTCTCATGATCCGTTCCGACGACACCGGCAAGCTCATCCTGCGATTGGCGCTTGGCATCCTGATCCTGCTGCACGGCATCTCCAAGCTCAGTTCGGGTGTCGGCTTCATTGCCGGCACCCTCGAATCGCACGGCCTGCCGAGCGCCCTGGCCTACCTCGTCTTCATCGGAGAGATCGTCGCGCCGGTGCTGCTGATCGTCGGCGTCTACACGCGTCCGGCTGCCTGGATCACGGTCATCAACATGCTGGTCGCGATCTGGCTCGTTCACCTCAAGGACCTGGGGGTGATCGGCAAGACCGGCGGCTGGGCGCTGGAGCTGCAAGGAATCTTCCTGTTCAGCGCACTGGCGGTCGCCTTCCTGGGTGCCGGTCGCTTCAGCCTCGGCGGCAGCAGCGGCAAGCTCAACTGACCGCAGTTCTCCAAAAATGCCGGCCGGCGCAGCCAGGCCCGTTGTTGAAACACCGCGGAACCGGCTTTGCCGGGCCGCTGGTGTTGCCCCCGGTAGGGGGTGGGCGGGCTACACGAAATGAGCCCAACCTGGGGGCGAGTTTGATCAGTCGTCCGCGCCCGCATCGAGGCCTGGAAACAGGACCTCCGTGAAGCCGAAGCGCGAGAAGTCGCGCACCCGCATCGGATAGAGCTTGCCCAGCAGGTGGTCGACCTCGTGCTGTACCACGCGGGCGTGGAAGCCGCTCACGGTGCGGTCGATCGGGTCGCCGTAGGGGTCGAAGCCGGTGTAGCGGATGCTGGCGAAGCGCGGCACCACGCCGCGCAGGCCCGGCACCGAGAGACAGCCTTCCCAGCCCTCTTCTTCCTCCTCGCCGATCGGGGTGACGACCGGGTTGAGGAGCACGGTGCGCGGCACGATGGGGGCATCGGGGTAGCGCGGATTGACGGTGTCGGTGCCGAAGATCACGAGCTGCAGGTCGACCCCGATCTGCGGCGCCGCGAGGCCCGCGCCGTCGACTGCGTGCATGGTCTCGAACATGTCGCGCACCAGCAGGTGGAGTTCGTCGGTGTCGAAGGCGGCCACCGGCTGCGCGATGCGCAGCAGCCGGGGATCGCCCATCTTGAGGATTTCGCGGATGGCCATCTCGGGATTATCGTGGTGACCGCGCTCGCACAGCGCGATCTCCAGCCTCCGCTAGCCGGGGCCCCGGCCCCGTCCGTAGTAGCCCGGGCGCCCACCATAGTAGCCGGGCCGTCCGTAGAAGCCGGAACGGCCATAGTAGCCGCCGTAGTACGCCGGGCGCCCGTAGTAGCCGCGGTAGTACCCCGGCCAGCCGTAGTAACCGTAACCGCCCCATCCGTAGTAGCCGTTGACATAGAGCGACGGCGACACGACGACAGGGCTCGCCTCGCCGTAGTAAGGGTAAGACGCCGCGTAGTACGGCCCCGGCGCCACGCAGCCGCCCAGCAAGGCGGCGCCACCGAGCGCGACGGCGGCTAACACGGAACGAATTCGCTTCATCCGGACCTCCTGAGGTCATCCTGTCCGTTCAACGGCCGGCACGCGCCGGTTGTTGACCGGACAAGCCCGAAAAACTCAGGAAAGACCCTGCGCGAGGATCTCGAGCATCCGAGCTTCGTCGATCACGGCCACACCCAGGTCGCGCGCCTTGTCGAGCTTGCTGCCGGCCTCGGCGCCCGCCACCACGTAGTCGGTCTTCTTGCTCACCGAACCGGCAACCTTGGCGCCGGCTTCTTCCAGTTTGTCCTTCGCTTCATCGCGGCTCAACGTAGGAAGAGTCCCTGTGATGACGAAGGTTCTTCCCGCCAACGGCTTCGGGGCGCGGGCAGCGGGCTCGCTTTCCTCCCAGTGCACGCCGCAGGCGCGCAATTGCTCGACCACCTCGCGGTTGTGCGGCTGGTCGAAGAAGGTCCGCAGGCTGGTCGCGACCACCGGGCCGACGTCGTTGACCTCCAGCAGCTGCTCTTCGCTGGCATCCATGATTGCGTCGAGCTTGCCGAAGTGCTTCGCCAGGTCCTTGGCCGTGCTCTCGCCGACATGGCGGATGCCGAGGCCGAACAGGAAGCGCGGCAGCGTGGTCTTCTTCGATGCCTCGAGCGCTTCGACGATGTTGTTCGCCGATTTGTCGGCCATGCGGTCCAGCCCGGCCAGGGTCGTGAAGCCGAGCTTGTAGAGGTCGGGCAGCGTGCGGATCAGGTCGGCGTCCACGAGTTGCTCGACCAGCTTGTCGCCCAGCCCTTCGATGTCGAGCGCGCGCCGGGCCGCGAAATGCAGGATCGCCTCCTTGCGCTGCGCCGCGCAGAACAGGCCGCCGGTGCAGCGGTAGTCGACCTCGCCCTCCTCCCGCAGCGCGTCGGAGCCGCAGACCGGGCAGCGGAGCGGCATCGTGAACACCGGGCCGCGCTCGGCCTCGGGCCGGGCTGCGCTCTCGGGCAGCACGCCGACCACCTCGGGGATCACGTCGCCGGCGCGGCGCACGATCACGGTGTCGCCCACGCGCACGTCCTTGCGCCGGGTTTCGTCCTCGTTGTGCAGCGTGGCATTGGTCACGGTGACGCCGCCGACGAACACCGGCGCCAGCTTGGCCACCGGCGTCAGCTTGCCGGTGCGCCCGACCTGCACCTCGATGGCCAGCACCTCGGTGAGCTGTTCCTGCGCCGGGTACTTGTGGGCCACCGCCCAGCGCGGCTCGCGCGAGACGAAGCCAAGCCGCCGCTGCAGCTCCATGCTGTCGACCTTGTAGACCACGCCGTCGATCTCGTAGGGCAAGCTGTCGCGCAAAGCACCGATCTCGCGATGGAAGCGGGCCAGCGCGTCGCCGCCTGCGCAGGTCCGGGTCTGCTCCGCCACGGGGAAACCCCAGGACTTGAGCGTCAACAGGGTTTGCATCTGGCTGTCGAATCGCGGCCCGCCCTGCTCCGCCGGCGTGACTTCGCCCAGGCCGTAGGTGAAGAAGCTCAACGGCCGCCGCCGCGCGATGGAGGGGTCGAGCTGGCGGATCGCACCGGCTGCCGCGTTGCGCGGATTGACGAAGGTCTTCTCGCCCTTGATCCCCTTCTCGATCCGGCGCCTTTGCGTTTCGTTGAGCTGTTCGAAATCCTTGCGCCGCATGTAGACCTCGCCGCGAACCTCGAGAACAGGCGGCGCATCGCCGGGGAGCTGGACGGGCACGTCGCGGACCAGCCGCACGTTGTGGGTCACGTCCTCGCCCACCTCGCCGTCGCCCCGGGTCGCCGCCTGGACCAGCAGGCCATCCACGTAGCGCAGATTGATCGCCAGCCCGTCGAACTTGAGTTCGGCCGTGTAGTCCACCGGCGGATCGGTGTCGCCCAGGCCAAGCTCCTTGCGGATCCGGGCGTCGAACAGCGTGGCGCCCTCGGCGCTGATGTCGGTCTCGGTGCGGATCGAGAGCATCGGCACCTGGTGGCGCACCTTGACGAAGCCATCGAGCGCCTTGCCGCCGACGCGCTGGGTCGGCGAATCGGGCGTGCGCAGCTCCGGGAACTCGGTTTCGAGCGCCTGCAGGCGCTGGAACAGCCGGTCGTACTCGGCGTCCGGCAGCTCGGGCTCGTCGAGCACGTAGTAGAGATGGGCGTGCCGGCGCAGCTGCTCGCTCAACGCCGCAGCTTCGCGGGCCGCGTCCTGGCGTGTGGTCATGCGGGGTCCTAGCTGAACAATCGGCGCGCCAGGGGCGAGCCGGCCGACAGGTCGCGCGAATCGAGCGTGTCGTAGAGCTGTTCGAGGTCGACGCCGATCACGTCCATGGTCTCCTCGCGCAGCGCCTGGCCGTCGCTGTCGGTGACCACGCCGTCCATTTCGCGCGCCAGCGCTGCGGCCGCCTCGCGCATGCGCCCGAAGGGCCGCTCGCCGCGGTCGACCTGCGGCACGTCCAGGCTCAGGGTCAGCTCGCGGATCGCCGATTGGGCCGGGTCGTCGGCCAGCGCGGCCTGGGTGTCGAAAGACAGGCCCAGGATGGCGGGCAGCCCCTGCTCACCTGCGGGCAGCACCATGCGGCCAGGGATCATGCCGGCCACGAAGCCGAGGCGCGAGGCGTTCTGCTGCACGTAGCCAGGGCTCCAGGCCGCGTGGCGCGCGCGCAGCACGAAGCTCAGCTGGGCATCGTGCGAACTCGCGAACTGGTCGAGTTCGCGCGCCCGCGCCACTTCGTCGAGCATTTCCGGGAACTCGGGCGCACCGTTGAGCGCATCGGCGAAGGCCTGGGCCTTGACGACGAACTCGGAGTATTCGATCTCGTTGAGCGCGCCGGTGCGGTTGGCCATTTGCACGCCGACCTGGAAGGCGCCATAGCGCTGGCCGGCGACCGCCGGCTCCCATTCGCCGGTGAATTCATTCAGGCCCTCGACCGCCACCGGCTTGCTGCCCGCGCGCCGGGTGGACGGCATGGCCGCGATCGCGGCATCGCCGGACGCCAGCCCGTCGAGCGACACCGGGGCGATGACGTCGATCAGCGGATCGAGGCCGCCGCGCCGATCGGCCGATGGCGTGGCGAGCGCCGCCGGCGCCGGCAGGTCGGGGTCGAACAGCGGCTCGTGCCGTTCGTTGCCGGACACCTGGTGCGGGTCGATGTGCAGCACCGGTTCGAGTTCGCCCTTGGGCGCGGCTTCGGCCTCGGCCGGCCCGCTGTCCGGCGCGTCGGGCTGGCGCGGCGCGTTGCGGCGCGACATCCAGGTGTTGTAGCCGACCACGGTGGCGAGAACCAGTCCGCCGAGGATGGCGAGGGCGACGGTGAGATTGCTCATGGACCGCACCGGCTCAGACGCCGCCGGGCCGCCCCAAGGCGGCTGCGGCCCCCTCGGGGGGCAGCGACACACGAAGTGAGGAGCGTGGGGGTCACCCAGGCCGGCGCCGGGCCGCCCCAAGGCGGCCTGCGGCCCCCTCGGGGGGCAGCGACACACGAAGTGAGGAGCGTGGGGGTCATCAAGCTGCCTCGACCATCGACACGGCCGACTCCATGTCGACCGCCACGATCCGCGAGACGCCCTGCTCCTGCATGGTCACGCCGATCAGCTGTTCGGCCATCTCCATCGCGATCTTGTTGTGGCTGATGAAGAGGAACTGCGTTTCACGGCTCATCGCGGTGACCAGCTTGGCGTAGCGCTCGGTGTTGGCGTCGTCCAGCGGCGCGTCCACCTCGTCCAGCAGGCAGAACGGCGCGGGGTTCAACTGGAAGATCGCGAACACCAGCGCGATCGCGGTCAGCGCCTTCTCGCCGCCCGACAGCAGGTGGATGGTCTGGTTCTTCTTGCCCGGCGGCTGCGCCATGACCTGCACGCCGGAGTCGAGGATCTCGTCGCCGGTCATCATGAGCCTGGCGTTACCGCCGCCGAAGAGTTCGGGGAACATGCGGCTGAAGTGCTCGTTGACGATCTTGAAGGTGCCGCCGAGCAGGTCGCGGGTCTCGGCGTCGATCTTGCGGATCGCGTCCTCCAGGGTACCGATGGCTTCGTTCAGGTCGGCCGACTGGGCATCGAGGAAGGTCTTGCGCTCGCTCGCCACCGCGAGTTCGTCGAGCGCCGCCAGGTTGACCGCGCCGAGCGATGCCACCTCGCGGTTGAGCCGGTCGATCTCGCTTTGCAGGCCGGTGAGGCGCACCTTGTCGGTCTCGATCGACTGTGCGACCGCCTCGAGATCGGCCTCGGCGTCGGCCAGCAGTTGCTGGTACTGCTCGAAGCCCAGCCGCGCCGCCTGCTCCTTCAGCTGGAAGTCGGTGATGCGCTGGCGCAACGGATCGAGCTCGCGCTCCAGCTGCAGCCGGCGCTCGTCGCTGGCGCGCAGCTTCAGCGTCAGGTCGTCGTACTGGCTGCGCGCGGCGCCCAGCGCGGTCTCGCGCTCCAGCTTGAGTGACAGCGCGTCCTGCAGGCCCGCCTGCGCCGCCGCGTCGGACAAACGGCCGAGTTCGGCGCGGGCGCGCTCGTTTTCCTCAGCCAGCGCCACCGTCTGCTGGGTCGCGGTTTCGATCGCGCGGCTCAGCTCGCCCCGGCGCGCTTCGAGCGTGCGTTGCGCGAAGGTCGCTTCCTGGGCCTGGCGCTCCAGGCTGCGGTGCTGTTCGCGGCTGGCGGTGAGCGCGCGGCCGGCCTCGATCACGCGTTCGTCGAGCTGCGCGTGACGCTCCTGGCTGTCGGCGAGCTGCATGTCGAGCTCTTCGAAGCGCGACTCGGCGGCGACGCGCCTTTCCTGCAGTTCCTCGAGCTGTGCCACCACTTCGCCGAGGTCGTTCGACAACTGCTCGCTGCGCGCGCGGGTCTGCTCGGCCAGCTGCGACAGGCGCAGCGTCTCGACTTGCAGTTCATGCGCGCGCGACTGGGTGTCGGCGGCCTCGCGGCGCGCCGTCACGAGCCGTTGAGCGGCGTCGCCGTAGGCGGCTTCGGCACGCGCCAGCGCGGTGCGCGACTCGTCGGCGATCAGGGTCTGGGCGCGCAGCTGGCGCTCCAGGTTTTCCATTTCCTGCTGGCGCGCCAGCAGGCCGGCCTGCTCGGAGTCCGGTGCATAGAAGCTCACGCTGTGGGCCGTCACCGCGTGACCGCTCTGGACGTAGATCACTTCGCCGGGTTGCAGCTTGTCGCGCTGCGCCAGCGCCTCTTCGAGCGTCGCGGCGGTGAAGCAGCCGTGCAGCCATTCGGACAGCAAGGCCTGCTGGCCGGCGTCGCCCAGGCGCAGCAGGTCCGCCAGCCGCGGCAACGTCGCCGCACCCTGTGGCACACCGGCCAGCGGCGGGCTGTAGAAGGCCAGCTTGGCCGGCGGCGCATCGCCACCGAAGGCGCGGACCATGTCGAGCCGACTGACTTCGAGCGCGCCCAGCCGCTCGCGCAGCGCGGATTCGAGCGCGTTCTCCCAGCCCTGCTCGATGTGGATGCGGCTCCACAGTCCCTGCAGGCTGTCGAGCCCGTGCTTGGCCAGCCAGGGCGCGAGCTTGCCGTCGGTCTTGACCTTTTCCTGCAGCGCCTTGAGCGCCTCGAGCCGGGCCGAGAGCTCGGCATGGCGCGCGCCTTCGGTGTTGACCGATTGCTGGCGCGTGCGCCGATCGTCGTCGAGCTGCGGCACCGTTTCCTGCAGGTCCTGCAGCCGGGCGTCGGCCTCGGCGGCCGCTTCCTGCGCGGCGGCGAGCTGCTCCTGCTGGTCGCGCAACCGCGCCTCGTCGGGCGCCGCGAGCGCGTTCTGGTCGACCCGCAGCCGCTCGGCGCGCTGGTTGAGCTGGCGGCTCTGCTCCTCGATGTTGCGCTGGTCGGCCGCCAGCACCTGGATCTGCTGCTGCACCTGCACCACCGTGGCGCGCTGGGCGTTGGCTTCGTTCTGGGCCCGCTGCTGCGCGTCCTCGAGCTCGGGCATGCGGGCGTCGTGCTCCTCGAGCTGCGCGGCCAGCAGTTCGGCCTGCTCCTCGGCGTTCACGCCCTGGCCGGCCAGCGTTTCGATCTCGGTCTCGGCGTCTTCGCGGCGCGCCCCCCATTGGGCCATCTGCTCGCGCAGCTGCACCAGGCGCTGCTCGACCCGCTGGCGGCCTTCGACCACGAAGCGGATCTCGCCCTCGAGCCGGCCGACTTCGGCGCTGGCCTCGTACAGCTTGCCCTGCGCCTGGTTGACCTGGTCGCCGGCCGCGTAATGGGCCTGCCGCACGGTCTCGAGGTCGGCCTCGACGTGGCGCAGGTCGGCGGTGCGCGATTCGAGGTCGTTGATCGCGCGCTCGGCGTCGGCCTTGACCTTGGCCTGGTCGGCTTCGCTTTCGGTGCGCTTGAGGAACCACAGCTGATGCTGCTTGCGCGCGGCGTCGCCCGTGAGCGCGTTGTAGCGCGCCGCCACCTCGGCCTGCTTCTCGAGGCGTTCGAGGTTGCTGTTGAGTTCGCGCAGGATGTCCTCGACCCGGGTGAGGTTCTCGCGCGTGTCGCCGAGCCGGTTCTCGGTCTCCCGGCGGCGCTCCTTGTACTTCGAGACACCGGCGGCCTCTTCGAGGAACAGGCGCAGTTCCTCGGGCTTGGATTCGATGATCCGGCTGATCGTGCCCTGGCCGATGATCGCGTAGGCGCGGGGCCCCAGGCCGGTGCCGAGGAACACGTCCTGCACGTCGCGCCGGCGCACCGGCTGGTTGTTGATGTAGTAGCTCGAGTTGCCGTCGCGCGTCAGCACGCGCTTGACAGCGATCTCCGCGAACTGGGCCCACTGGCCGCCTGCGCGGTGGTCGGCGTTGTCGAACACCAGCTCGACGCTGGATCGGCTGGCCTGCTTGCGCGTGGTGGTGCCGTTGAAGATGACGTCCTGCATGGACTCGCCGCGCAGTTCGGAGGCGCGCGACTCGCCGAGCACCCAGCGCACGGCATCCATGATGTTCGACTTGCCGCAGCCGTTGGGACCGACCACGCCGACCAGCTGGCCGGGCAGGAGGAAATTGGTGGGTTCGGCGAAGGACTTGAAGCCCGAGAGCTTGATGGAATTGAGACGCACGTCAGGTCGGCCCTAAGCCAGTTGTTTTGCCAAGGTTGGGTGCCAAGGTGTTGATTTGTAAGCAGATTCCGACGGCCGGCACCCCCAGGCCAGGCCGCCCCCTGAGGCGAGGATGATAACGTGAGGACCATGCCTGTTTCCCCTCTTTCCGCGTCTCTCGGCCGCCGCGCCTGGCTCATCGGCGGCGGCGCGGCGGCCCTGGCCCTGGCGGGCTGTGCCTCGACCGATCGCGCCGAGCCCTACGCCAACAACGAATGGCTCCAGAGCGGCGCGAACCGCATCGCCAACCTCGCGCTGCGCGACAACCTCCAGTCGGTGCGGCGCGTGCAGCTGTCGCTCTACCGCCGAAATCCGCGCGAATGGCGCAAGTGGTGCGGCAGCGCCGACGAGGCGATCCAGCGCACCTGGGACGCGGTCTCGCACAACGCGCCGCTGCCCCAGCTCCAGGGCGCCTACGGCATCGACGCCATCCGGCTGGCCTTCGAGACCGCGCCCCGGCCCTACGAGGGCGACCGGGTCGCGGCGCTGGTGGTCGGCTGGGCGGCGCTGCTCAAGCAGGCCAACGGCGACACCTGGGAGCAGAGCATGCTCGACGGGGTGAACGCCGAGAACAGCTTCCGGGCGGCGCGCAATTTCGAGATCTCGCTGTGGCTGATCGGCTCCAAGACCGGGCCCGACGGCCAGCCGCTGCTGCTGGCCACCGAGATCAGCGAGCGCGGCCGGAATCTGCTGGTCGATCGCGAACTCTCCAAGGTGGTGGCGCGGCTGGACCTGCTGGCGGCGCAGGCCGACGAGAAATACCGGCGCGCCGCGCTCGACTTCAGCCAGAACTGGTTCCTGGGCAGCCTCGGGCCGTTCCTGTCGATGGTGCCCAAGTAATGGGCCCGAATCGACCGTTGGCTCGCCGCTGACAACCGGCGGCCGGCACGGCCGGGAAGGGCGAGAGGCGAGCGCCCGCGTGCAGAGATTCCCCCTTCGCCGCTAGACTCCACGCCGTGGTGCGCCGCTCGCGCATCAAACTGCTGATCGCTGAAGGCAAATGCCCCATGGCTGAGTCCCGGTCTCGACCCCTGTCGAAGCACGCGCCCCGCGCGGGCAGCACACTGCGCGAACCGGTCGAGCGGCGGGCCGACCCCGGCCTGCGGCTGAACGCGCTCAGCACCACGAGCGAGGTGTGCGACCTGGTGGTCGACGAAGCCGCCCGGCTCGTTGGCGCCCAGCGCCTGCTGCTGGTGCTCGATACCGAAGCCGGCTTGCGCAGCGCCGGCGCGAGGCTGCCGCCCACTGAAGACGCCGCCGCCCTCCTCTGCGCCATCACGCCCTGGCTCGCCGACACCCGCCGCAGCCGCAAGGCGAGCCTGCGGCACGGGCCCGAGGGCGCCGAGCCGGCCGACCAGCGCTCATGCCTGATCGCGCCGCTGGTCGCGCGGGGGGAATTGTGGGGCTACCTCTATGCCGACACCGAAGGCACGCTGGGTCGCTTTGACCGCAAACACCGCGACTTGCTGGCCGCGCTGGCACGCCAGGCCGCCGGGGTCCTGGCCAATCTCCGTGTCCGCGAGAGCCTCCAGCATGAGTTGACCGAATGCAAGGGCGCGCTCATGCAGCGCACCGACGAACTCACGCTCATCAACGGGATCCAGCAAGGCATCGCGGCAAAGCTGGGATTCCAGGCCATCATCGAACTGGTGGGCGACAAGTTGCGCGACCTGTTCCACACCGGCGACCTGAACATCGTCTGGTGGGACGACAAGACCGACCTGGTCCAGGTGCTGTACCGCTACGAACACAACATGCCCCTGCCGCAGCCACCGGCAAGGCCATTGAAGCCCGACGAGGCCATGGCGCGCATCCTGCACACGCGCCAGGTCGGCGTGGCCCATACGCGCGAGGAGCAGACCCGGGCCGGCCTCCATCCCGCACCGGGAACCGACTGGGCACATTCGATCGCCGCGGTCCCGATCATCGGCAGCGACCGCGCGCTCGGCATCATCGCGCTGCAGAACCACGAACGCGAATACGCCTTCGGGGCGCACGAGATCCGGCTGCTCGAGACCGTGGCGGCGAGCCTGGGCCTGGCGCTGGAGAACGCACGCCTGTTCGACGAGACGCAGCGCCACGGCCGCGAGATGCAAGAGGCCCTGTCCCACCAGCGCGCCGCCGCCGAGGTGCTGCAGGTCATCGGCAGCTCGGTGGCGGACCCCGGTCCGGTGTTCGACAAGATCCTCGAATGCTGCGAGCACCTGTTCGACGGCAGCTCCTTCGCCCTGTTGATGGTCGACGCCGAGGGGCACCTTGCGCTGACCCGCTGGTTGATGACGGCAGCCGGCCGCGCCACGATCAGCGAAGAACGGCTGGCCGACCTCAGTGCGTCGATGCAGTCGAACTACCCGATGCCGCTGGCCGGCACCTCGGCCGAACTCTCCTTTCGGACCGGCGAACTCGTGGAATTCGCCGATGTGCTGAGCGATCCCGCGGCGCCGCTGGTGCTGCGTCGCAACGCCGAGCTTGCGGGAATGAGCTACGCGAACCTGGCGGCGCCGCTGATCTGGGAAGGCCGCGGCATCGGCATCCTGAGCATGCAGCGCACCAGGGTCGGTCCGTTCAGGCCCAGCGAGCGTGCGCTGCTCAAGACCTTCGCCGACCAGGCCGTCATCGCGATCCAGAATGCACGGCTCTTCAACGAGACCCAGGTGGCGCTGCACAAGGTCGAGGAGCGCACCGCCGAGCTGACTGAGTCGCTCGAGTACCAGACCGCCGTCAGCGACGTGCTGCGCGTCATCAGCGAATCGCCGACCGAAGTGACGCCGGTGTTCGAGGCCATCCTGGACTGCACCATGTGGTTGTTCGAAGGCCCGGCTTCCGCCATCTTCAGCTTCGATGGCCACCTGGTCCGCCTGGCCGCGACCCGCAACTGGTCCGCGCAGGCGCTGGAAGCGGCGCGCACGGTGTGGCCGGCGCCGCCGGACCCGCGCCAGATGAACGGCCGGGCCATCCTCGAGCGACGGGCCCTCAGCACCGACGACGCGTGGTCGGATCCGGACTACGACCGCAGGCTGGCGAACAGCGGAAACCGGCGCCGGTTGATCTGCGCGCCGATGCTCAAGGACGGCGTGCCGATCGGCGCGATCACCACCGCCTGGCCGGACCCCGGCAAGACGCCGCAGCGGCAGATCGACCTGCTCCAGCTGTTTGCCGACCAGGCCGTGCTCGCGATCGAGAACGTGCGGCTGATCCACGAGACCCGCGAGGCGCTCGAGCGGCAGACCGCCACGGCGGACGTGCTCCAGGTCATCAGCGAATCGATGGAAGACGCGCAGCCTGTGTTCGACAAGATCCTGGAGAGCTGCCAGCGCCTGTTCTCCGGCACGCAGCAGGGCATTTCGCTGGTCGACGACGACGGACTGGTGCACCTGAGCGCGCATCGCGGCCCTGCCCGCGAAGTGCTCGAGCGCTTCTATCCCCGGCCGATCGTGCCCGCGGGCGCGGCGATGCCCGGCCCCGACGTCCTCCATGTTCCGGATGCGCTCGCCGCGCAGCACTTGCCCGCATTCATGCGCGAGATCGCCGAGTTGCTGGGCAACTACGCGATCATGATCGCCCCCCTGATGTGGGAGGGCCGCTACATCGGCTCGATCCACGTCACGCGCCAGCCGCCGCAGGCGTTCGCCGACAAGGAGATCAAGCTGCTGAAGACCTTCGCCGACCAGGCCGTGATCGCGATCCAGAACGCACGCCTGTTCAACGAGTCCAAGGAGGCGCGAGCCGCCGCCGAAGCCACGAACGAGGCCAAGAGCGCATTCCTCGCGACCATGAGCCACGAGATCCGCACGCCGATGAACGCGGTGATCGGCATGAGCGGGCTGCTGCTCGACACGCCGCTCGACGCCGAGCAGCAGGACTACGTCTCGACCATCCGCGATTCGGGCGATGCGCTGCTGACCATCATCAACGACATCCTGGACTACTCGAAGATCGAGGCCGGGCGCATGGACATCGAGTCGCATCCGTTCGACCTGCGCGACTGCGTGGAGTCGGCGCTCGACCTGATCAGCACACGCGCGACCGAGAAGAAGCTCGACATCGCCTATGTGTTCGAGTGCGGCGTGCCGACAGGCGTGAGCGGCGACCTCACGCGGCTGCGGCAGATCCTGCTGAACCTGCTGAGCAACGCGGTGAAGTTCACCGAGACCGGCGAGGTGGTGTTGACGGTCAGCGCCAAGCCCCAGGCGGCCGAGCGGGTCTCCCTGACCTTTGCCGTGCGCGACACCGGCATCGGCCTGTCGCCGGAGGGCATGGGCCGGCTGTTCCAGTCGTTTTCGCAGGCCGACTCGAGCACCACCCGCAAGTACGGCGGCACCGGTCTCGGCCTGGCGATCAGCAAGCGGCTGGCCGAGTTGATGGGCGGGACCATGTGGGTCGAGAGCGAGGGCCCGAGCAAGGGTTCGTCCTTCTTCTTCACCATCGAAGCGTCGATCTCCGATGCGCCGCCGAGCAAGCGCCGCGTCGTCACCGGCGTGCAGGTCGAGCTGCGCGACAAGCGCCTGCTGATCGTCGACGACAACGCGACCAACCGGCGCGTGCTCGCGCTTCAGACCGGCCGGTGGGGCATGAATTCGCTCGACACCGAATCGCCGGCCGAGGCCTTGCGCTGGCTCGCGCAAGGCGAGCGCTTCGATCTCGCGATCCTCGACATGCACATGCCCGAGATGGACGGCATCGACCTGGCGCGCCGCATCCGCGCGAATCACGCCGCCCTGCCCCTGGTGCTCTTCAGCTCACTGGGCCGGCGCGAGGCCGGCGACGCCGAATCGCTGTTCAACGCCTACCTGTCGAAACCGATCCACCAGTCGCAACTGTTCGACACGCTGGTCAGCCTGCTCGCGCGCGAGTCTGTCGCCAAGCCTGCGGAGGGCGGCAGCGCCAAGCCGCAGATCGACCCGACGATGGGGGCGCGCCACCCCTTGCGGATCCTGCTGGCCGAGGACAACGTGGTGAATCAGAAGCTCGCGATGCGCCTGCTGCAGCAGATGGGCTACCGGGCCGACCTGGCCTCCAACGGCATCGAAGCCGTCGAGTCGGTGCAGCGCCAGACTTACGACGTGGTTCTGATGGACGTCCAGATGCCCGAACTCGACGGGCTCGACGCGACGCGGCAGATCTGCACGCTGCTCGAGGCCGATCGACGGCCGCGCATCGTGGCGATGACCGCCAACGCCATGCAGGGCGACCAGGAAATGTGCATCTCGGCCGGCATGGACGATTACCTGACCAAGCCGATCCGCGTCGATCGGCTGGTCGAAGCCTTGATCAATGTGCCTGCACGCGGGGACCGCTGACGGGGGCCATCCATTGGCCAGGGGATGGCGGGTTGTCGACGCGGTTGCAATTTGGGCGTAAGCTAGAAAAAGGTTCTACTTGTTGCTCGCAAACCGCTTTTGTTTTGTTTTACGAACAAGAAGAGGACCGATTCAGAACCCATCGATATCGCACTGCGGAGAGCGTATGGACCTGAGAAGCGAGCAACTGGCCGACGGCGTCGAAAAGATCAGTCTGGTCGGGCGCATGGACAGCATTGGCGGGCATGACATCAACGTGCGCTTGTCCGCGCTGGTGTCGACCCGAAAGCTTCTCGCCGTCGTCGATCTGTCCGAAGTGTCGTTCCTGGCATCCATCGGCATTCGCACCCTCGTCGTCAATGCGAGGGCCCAGTCGTTGCGCGGCGGCGTGATGGCCTTGGCCAGCCCGCAGCCCCTTGTGGCGGAGGTGCTCAAGATGGCAGGCATCGATACGATCATTCCGGTGTACCCCGACGTCGATACCGCCTGCAGCGCGCTGATGGCGGGAGCCGGGAGTCGCTGATGGCCTCCTCGGACGGGGAACCGCAGGCATCCCTCATCGTCGGTAGCGAGCTGCGCGAACTCTCGCGCGTCAGCGCCTGGGTGCACGACTGGGCCGAGGGCCAACGGCTTCCGGCACGGGTCGCACTGAACCTCGATCTTTGCTCGACCGAGGTGGTCACGAACATCATGACCCACGCCTGCACCAGTGGCGCTCAGAGCATCTTCCTGCGCCTGGGTTGGCAAGGCGAAGACGTGGCCCTGGAAGTCGAGGACGAGGGAAGCGAGTTCGATCCGCAAAAGGTCCCGGAACCCAGGCCACCCACCAGCATCCAGGACGCGCGAATCGGCGGCTGGGGCATCCCCATCGTGCGGCGCTTCTCCGATGGCGTGCGTTACCGCCATGCAGACGGCCGCAATTGCCTGACGCTCCTTTTCCGGGCGACCGCCCCACCCTGACCAGGCTCGACACCCCACATTCGCATCGCGGCGCCGATGTCCACGTCGGCACCCTTCAATTCACAACCGAGGAGATATGTCGATGGGAACTGCAGCCAAATCCATACCGAGCATCGATGCGCAAACCGCGCTGGCGGCCCAGGCGGTGCTCGCCAGCCAACCGAACGGCGCAGGCGAGACATCCGGGGTCGACAAGATGCGCGAGTTGCTGTTCGGCAACCAGATGCAGGATTACGACAAGCGCTTTTCCATTCTCGAGGAGCGCTTTCAGCAAAGGATGCGCGACCTGGAAGCGGAGTCGTCCCGCAGCCTGAGCAGCCTTGAAGGCACGATCAAGAAACAGCTGGAATCGGTGGCCGGCCAGTTCCGCGAGGAAAAGGACCTGCGTGCCGATGCCGACAAGGAGCTGGAGCGCAGCCTGCGGGATCACACCCAGGCGCTGGAAAAGCGCCTCGCCCAGGTTTCCGACCAGCTCGCACGCCAGGAGCGCGACTTCACGGATCGCCTGAGCCACGAGGTTCAGGCCTTGCGCGAAGAGATGCGCCGGCGCCAGGACGACCAGCGCGCCACCACCGAGCGGATGTTCGCCGAACTCAGCAACGTCAAGACCGATCGCAATCTGCTCGCCGGTCTGTTTGTCGAGATCGCCAAATGCCTGAATCAGGACGTATCGCCCAAGGGCGTCAACGCCGGCGAGCGCGGTTGAATCGCGCAGCAAGCGCACCAGGTCTGCTCGCGCGACGCGATGCCGGGGTGGGGGCGCGGTGAACGCGCGCCTGTCGCTGACCGCGACGCGCGCGCCCGGCAGCGCTTCCGAAGAGGAGACGAACAGGCGACTCGCCGGCCTTCTTCTGGAGTTGGCCCGGTGCGTCAATCCGGACGTGGCCGCGACGCTTCCGAGCCGCCTGGAGGCCGATCCGCGGATGGACGCGCTGCGCGGCGTGCTGATGGAACGCGAGCAGGTGGCGCTGGCGAGATTGCAGCAAAAGTTCGACGATCCGCGCGAGTTCGCCGATGCGGTGGGCGCCGTGCTCCCCGCCGCCTTCGTGCTGGCGACGCAGGACGAGCGCCTCGGCCACGCGATCGCGCCGACCGTCGAGCGTGCCACCCAGGCGTCCATTCAGAAGAACCCGGGCACCATGGTCGATATCCTGTATCCCGTCATGGGACCGGCGATTCGCAAGGCCATCGCCGAGACCCTCGAGGGCACGCTTCAATCGCTCAATCAGGCGCTCAAGCACAGCTTTTCCTGGCGCGGCCTCAAGTGGCGCATCGAGGCATGGCGCAGCGGGAGCACCTTCGCGGACGTGGTGCTCAAGCACACGGCCGTGTACCGGGTCGAACACCTCTTCCTGGTCCATCGCAAGACCGGCCTGCTGCTGGCGCATGTGGCCAGGGAGGACGCGACGACGCGCGATCCGCAACTGGTCTCGGCAATGCTCTCCGCGATCCAGGATTTCGTGCGCGATTCGTTCGACGAGGCAGGGAGCGGCGCCACGAGCGGCCGCAGCATCGACAGCCTGCGCCTGGGCGACTTGCTGCTGTGGTGCGAGGAAGGTCCGTCGGCCTTTCTCGCCGCCGTGATCCACGGCAGTCCGCCTGCGATGCTGCGTACCCGCCTGGGCGAGGCGCTGGCGGCCGTACACGCCGACTGGCGCACGCCGCTCGAAGCGTTCAACGGCGACGTCGACCCCTTCTCCGATGTGGGGCAACGGCTGCAGCCCTGCCTGATCTCCCAGGAAGCCGAGACGCGGAAGAAGCTGACCCCGCTGTTCTGGCTGGCCCTGCTGGCGCTGCTGCTGGCGCTGGGCTACTGGATGTCCCAACGGATCATCGAACGCCAGCGCGTCGACGCCTATGTCGCGGCGCTGCAGGACCAGCCCGGCATCGTCGTGACGGGCGCCGAGCGCCGCGACGGGAAGTGGCTGGTGTCCGGGCTGCGCGACCCGCTGGCGACGCAGCCGGAAGCGCTGCTGGGTCAGGCCCGCCTGGACCCGGCGCGCGTCGTCGGCCGCTGGGAACCCTACCAGGCGCTGCATCCGGCCATCATTCTGAAACGGCTGCAAGCGACCCTGAATCCGCCGCCGACCGTCAGCCTGTCACAGGACGCGAGCGGCATTCGGGCCACCGGCAGTGCGCCCCAACGCTGGATGGACAAGGCGCGGGCCTTCACATCGACTCTTCCTGCCGGCGCTCCGAAGGTCGATCTCAGCGCCCTCCAGGACGTGCAGGATCCGGACTACGTTCGGCTGCGCGACGCCATTCAGGCCCAGCTCATTCACTTCGATTTCAGCGTCCCTCGGCCCGCGGCGGACCAGGAAGGCAAGCTCGACGCCGTGGCCGCCGACATGCGCGAGCTGGTGCAGGTGGCGCGCACCCAGGGGTTCCCGGTGAAGGTGACGATCGTCGGCCACGCCGATGCGACCGGCAAGGACACGTCCAACCTGGCCCTCAGCGTGGGCCGCGCGGAGGTCGTGCGCTCCATGCTGCGGGCCCGCGGCGTGGATCCGACCTTGCTCGCCGTGCGTGGCGCCGGCCCGCTGGAGCCGCTGCGCCCCGGCGCCAGCGAGGATGAGCTGTCGATGAACCGGCGCGTGTCCTTCGGCGTCAGCACCGGCGACTGACCATGCTGCAAAAGAAGATCTGTCTGCTCGGCGCTTTCGGCGTAGGAAAGACCAGCCTGGTACGCCGCTTCGTCGACACCATCTTCTCGGATGCCTACCTCACCACGGTCGGGGTGAAGATCGACAAGAAGCTGCTGACCATCGGCACCGAGCAGGTGGCGCTGATCCTGTGGGACATCGCCGGCGAGGACGAGGTCTCGGCCGTCCGGGTGAGCTACCTGCGCGGCGCGGCCGGCTATCTCCTGGTGGTGGATGGCACGCGGCCCGAAACCCTGGACACCGCGGTGTCGATCCAGGCGCGGGTCGGCGCGGAGGTCGGCGACGTTCCCTTCGTCGCCCTGCTCAACAAGGCGGACCTCGAGGAGGATTGGACGCTCCCACCGGAACGGATCGAGCGCCTCGAGGCGGCAGGCTGGGCCTTTCGCCGCACCAGTGCCAAGACGGGCATGGGCGTCGAGGAGACCTTCCAGGAACTGGCGGCGCGCCTGGCGCGATAGCCATGCTCGACCTGCCGACGCGGATTTCCGACTCGCTGCTCCTGCTGCTCCATGCGCAGCGGGTTCTCGCGCATCTGGTCATCGATGGCTCGCAGAAGCTGACGCAGGCCGGCGGGCACCTGGCGCACTACGGCCTGGAGGGCCTCCAGGTCGGCGTCCTTGCCAGCGACCAGATCCCGTTCCTCGAAGGCCTGCTGCCGCTGGCGGAGACCCCCTTCCTCATCCGCTCCATGGAAATGCCCAGCGGGCGCGTGGCGGACGTCCATTTCTTCGCCGATGACAGCACCGTCTGGGTTCTTCTGCTCGACGTGACGGCGGAATACGAGGAGGCGCGGCTGGTGCAGCAGAAGGCCTATGACATGACCTTGCTCAGCCAGCGCGAGGCCAGGCTCATCGCGCAGCTCGAATCGGCCAATCAGGAACTGACGCGCGCCCACCGCGATCTCGCGGCCTCCCGCGAGGACCTGCAGCGTACCCACGACCGGTTGCAGCAGGAGCTGCGCGACGCCGAGCGCTACGTTCGCTCGATGCTGCCGGCGCCGCTGTCGCAGCCCTGGGTGATCGACTGGCGCTTCGTTCCGTCGACCGAACTGGGCGGCGACTCGTTCGGCTACCACTGGATCGACGAGGAGCATTTCGCGCTCTACCTGATCGACGTCTGCGGCCATGGCGTGGGCTCGGTGCTGCTGTCGGTGGCGGTCGCCGACACGCTGCGCTCGGAGGCCCTGCCGAGAACCGACTTCCGCAATCCCGGCGAGGTGCTCACCGCGCTCAACCAGGCCTACCAGATGGAGCGCTACGGCGAGCTGTTCTCCACGGTCTGGTACGGCGTCTACCACCGCGCCAGCGGACGCCTGCGCTACGCCTCTGCCGGCCATCCTCCGGCCATCCTGGTGAGCGGCCCCTGTGAAGCCGCCGGGGAGGGCCGGCCCCTGGAAGCATCGGGCCCCTGCATCGGCATCATGCCGGCGGCCAGCTACCAGGACGCGCAGTGCATCGTGCGATCGCCTGCGCGGCTTTTCGTCTTCAGCGACGGCGCCTACGAGATCAAGAGACCGGATGGCTCCATGCTGGAGTTCTCCGCATTCCTCGAGATTCTCACCCGGCCGGTCGACGACGGGCAGTCCGAGCTGGACCGCGTTCTGGACTGGGCGCGCGAGGTGCATGGCCCCGGCGTGCTCGAGGACGATTTCACCATCCTCAAGATGGTGCTCTGAGCCCGCCCGAGGTGTCGAACCAGGGCGCATCGGGATGGCGCTTGCGCCACGCCGCCGCGCTCGCATTGCTCTGGATGTGCTCGGCGAGCCGGGTGCGATGCGCAGCCGTCAAGGGCAGCGCCTTCAGCAGGCCGGGCCAGCTCGCCATGGCCTGGTCGACGCAACGGGTCACGACCTCGCTCAGCTGCTTCTCGGGAATGTCCCAGACGTTGCCGAGTTCGCGCAGGGTCCTGGGCGTCAGCAGCGTGCGCGGCGGCTGCTCGGGGAAGAACTTCAGGCCATGCCCCGAGCCCGCGAAGTACACGCCATAGGCGACGATGTCATAGGCCGGGGAAAGCTCGGGCCGGGCCTGGCCGCGCGGGTAGACGAGGCTGAAGTTCTTCAGATGCGCGTCGTAGTTGCCGAGCAATTCAGAGACCTTGATGCGGCGCAGGAGTTCGGCCACATCGGCCTCGCCACTGGCCGAGCGCCGCTTGAGCAGCAGCCCGATTGCCGCGTAGGTGCCCAGGTACTTGTATTCCGACGGCATGCCCGTGACCTGGGCGAAGTCCTCCATGTGCAGGCGCCGGGTCTGGGTCGGGACGTCGCGGTCGAAGCGGGACACCAGCAGGAAGTTCCGGCCGTCTTTCTGCAGCGCATACGGCAACTGGTCGGCGATCGATGACAAAGGTTCCAGCGCGAACTCGCAGGTGTTCACGCCCGCCGCCGCCGCCAGCGTCAGCGAGCTGTACTCCACTTCGGGCAGTTGGTCGTACTCGCCGGTCGGCAGCTTGCCGATGAAGTGCTTCTGGTCCGAGTGCTTCGAGCGCATCACGTAACGCCCCGGGCTTCCCAATATCAGCGCGACCTTGGGCTGGACACCCGAAATGGAGGTCTGCTGGGGTGTCGGCACCTGGCCCGAACTCATTTCGTAGCTGTCGCGGCCCTGGCCGATCAGCCGGCCCAGCGCGGGCTCATCGAGCGTTTCGGCATCGGCCCGGACGTCGCCGGGCAGGTCACCGCCGCAAGCCGCGAGCAAGCCGAGTTCATCGTTCACGTCCAGGCCCAGGTCGCCGATCAGCTGTTTGCGCAGAGGGCCTTCGGGCAGCAGATTCTGGAAGAAAGGCGGCAGACCGAACTGGCCGTCGCCCCGGTTGGCGTCCAGCGCCGGGTCGAGCAACTGGGCCACCGTGGCGGCCTCGGCCTCTGCGAGGGCCTGGGCCAGCCTTTCGGCGCTCCCCGAAGTGGCTGGCGCGACCACGTAGAGCTGCGACAGGACCGGCCGCGCGGGGTTCTTCGCATAGTCGTCGTCGAACCGGAAATACACCCGCCCGTCGTCGAGCCCGAACAGCGAGCCGACGTCCGTGGTGCCGAGCCGGATGCGCAAGGACCGCACGACGCTCATGCGAGTACCTTCGTGCTTCGCACTGCGGCGCTCATGACGCACCGCGCCGAGGCGGCTTCGGCATCAGGCCGCTCACCTCGTCCTGCAGGCCGGTGGATTTGGTGTCGGCGCCGAACCGGGTCAGGTCGGCCACTGCCTCCGGCACGAACTGCAACTCGAGTTGCAGGCACTTGAGCAGCGCCAGCAAGGTGTTCAGCTCGACGTTGCCGCGCCCCGCTTCGAGGGCGCCCAGGGTGTTTCGGGAAATGCCGGCCTTCAGGGCCAGTTCCGAAGCGGTCATGGCGCGATCCTTGCGCGCCTGGCGCAGGAAGGTCCCAATGGCGGCGAGGGTCGTCATGCGCAACATGCTATGCATATTAATCGAATGCAAAACATATTGTGCAAACCTGGATATCAAGCCAAGTTCTTTGCCTATTTTGATGAACATATCTTCAAACCGCTCAACTTATTGGGCGATTCACCAACTTTCGGGAGGCGGCTCACGCGTCGCCTCGCTCCACTCGACCCCTAGAATGATTTTCAGTTTTCATCCCACTCTGGCAGGAACCACATGAGCTCCATCAACTTCATTGGCGGCGAAAAGGGCGGGGTCGGCAAGTCGGTCACGGCGCGGGTACTGGCGCAGCACTTCATCGACCACAGCCGGCCCTTCGTGGGCTTCGATACCGATCGATCGCACAGTTCCTTCACCCGTTTCTACGAGGGATTCGCCTCGCCGGTGGTGGTGGACAGCTTCGAGGGGCTCGACACGGTGGTGAACGGCTTCGAAACCAACCCGCAGCAGAGCGTGATCGTCGACCTCGCGGCCCAGACGCTGGCACCGCTGTCGCGCTGGATCAAGGAGTCCGACCTGTTCGACGTCTTCGCCGACTTGGGCGTGGCCGTCAATTTCTGGCACGTGCTCGACGACGGCAAGGATTCGAGCGACCTGCTGGGCACGCTGATCGACACCTTCGGCAACCGCCCGAACTACATCGTGGTGCAGAACTATGGGCGCGGCAGCGACTTCGGCCTGCTGCTCGGCTCACAGTCGCTCGGCAAGGCGACCGCGAACGGCGCCCGCGTCATCGCCCTGCCCCGGCTGCACGACGCCAGCATGCGCAAGATCGATGCGCGCAACAGCAGTTTCTGGAAAGCCGTCAACGACCGTGACGGGCCGCACGCACTGGGGCTGCTCGAGCGCCAGCGCGTGAAGACCTGGCTGGCGACCGCCTACGCCGCCTTTGACACGCTTGCGCTCTGAGTCCCGCGACGCAACAGCAGGATCAGCAGCAGCACCGCGAAGCCGGTGAACGCGATGAAGGACCAGTTCGCGATCGACAGGCCGAGGAAGGTCCAGTCGACCTGCGAGCAGTCGCCGGCGCCGCGGAAGATCATCGGCAGCGCGCGCTGCAGCGGGAAGGTCTCGATCATTCCGTAGATGTCGCGGCCGCAGGACACCACCTCAGGCGGATGCCACTGCAGCCAGCTCTGGCGCGCGGCCGTGTAGGCGCCACCGACGGCCATGACCAGGCCCAGCAGCATGCCCACGACCTGCAGGCCCCTGCGGCTGCTGGCCGACGCCAGGCCGGCAAAGACTGCCACCAGCACCAGCGCATAGCGCTGCACGATGCACATCGGGCACGGCTCGAGGCCGACCACATGCTGCAGGTACATGCCGAAGGCGAGCATCGCCACGCAGGCGATGCAGATCAATGCCAGGGCGCGACGCGGCGCACCAAAATACCAGTCGATCACGGTGAAACCCAATCTTCTACGAACACGCGGGCCTTGCGCGGCGTGGCGACGACCTTGTCGCCCTCGTGCAGGCCGAGGTCCCGGAACTGTTGCGCAGGGAGTTGCGCTTCGATGATGGCTCCGGACCCTGGATTGTCTGGATTCGATTCGACCGGTTCTAGTTCCAGGCGCGCGATCGGTCCGACCACAATCGCCCGGCTCAAGGTCGCAACGATGCCGCTGGCTCCCGGCGCATAGCGTTCGACGCTGAGGTCGTGCGGCCGCACGTAGGCCAGCGCCTTGCCGTCGCGCAGCCCGCGCTGCTCCGGCGTGTCGAGCCGGATGCCCTCGACATGCACCTCGCCCTCGTGGGCGCGGCCGTGGAACAGGTTGACGTCGCCCAGGAAGCCATACACGAACGGGCTCGCCGGGTGGTCCCACACATCCTGCGGGGAGCCGACCTGCTCGATGCGGCCGCTGTTCATCAGCACCACGCGGTCGGCCACCTCGAGCGCCTCTTCCTGGTCGTGGGTGACGAAAATGCTGGTGACATGCAGTTCGTCGTGCAGGCGGCGCAGCCAGCGGCGCAGTTCCTTGCGCACCTTGGCGTCGAGCGCGCCGAAGGGCTCGTCGAGCAGCAGCACCTTGGGCTCGACCGCCAGCGCCCGGGCCAGCGCGATGCGCTGGCGCTGGCCACCGGACAACTGCGCCGGATAGCGGTCGGCCAGCCAGTCGAGCTGCACCAGCTTCAGCAGCTCATGCACCTTGGCCTTGATCTGCGTCTCGCTCGGACGCTGGCCACGCGGCTTGACCCGCAGGCCGAAGGCGACGTTCTCGAACACCGTCATGTGGCGAAACAGCGCGTAGTGCTGGAACACGAAGCCGACCTGCCGCTCGCGCACATGGACGTCGGTGGTGTCCTCGCCCGAGAACAGGATGCTGCCCGCGCCGGCGGTTTCCAGGCCCGCGATGATGCGCAGCAGCGTGGTCTTGCCGCAGCCCGAAGGCCCCAGCAGCGCGACCAGTTCGCCAGAGGCGACATCCAGGCTGACGTCGCGCAAGGCGTGGAAATCACCGAACTGCTTGCTGACGTTTCTGATTTCGATGCTCATGGTTTCTCTCTTTTCAGGTCGCCGGCGTCGGCCGCTCCGGCGGCAGCTCGGCGATCGCCTTCATCTCGCGCTCGTGGCGCCATTCGATGACCGACTTGATCACCAGCGTGACGAGCGCCAGGATGGCCAGCAGCGAGGCCACCGCGAAGGCGGCCACCGACTGGTATTCGTTGTAGAGCACTTCGACGTGCAGCGGCATGGTGTTGGTCTGGCCGCGGATGTGGCCCGACACCACCGACACCGCGCCGAACTCGCCCATCGCGCGTGCGTTGCACAGGATCACGCCGTAGAGCAGCCCCCACTTGATGTTGGGCAGCGTCACGCGCCAGAAGGTCTGCCAGCCGGTGGCGCCGAGCACGATCGCGGCCTGCTCCTCTTCCGTGCCCTGGGCCTGCATCAGCGGGATCAGCTCGCGCGCGATGAACGGGAAGGTCACGAACACGGTCGCCAGCACGATGCCGGGCACCGCGAAGATGATCTTGATGTCGTGCGCCTGCAGCCAGGGGCCGAACCAGCCCTGGGCCCCGAACACCAGCACATAGATCAGGCCCGCCACCACCGGCGAGACCGCGAACGGCAGATCGACCAGGGTCGTGAGGAAGGCCTTGCCGCGGAACTCGAACTTGGCGATCGCCCAGGCGGCGGCAACGCCGAACACCAGGTTCATCGGCACCGCGATCGCGGCCGTGAGCAGGGTCAGGCGGATCGCGCTCCAGGCGTCGGGCTCCTTCAGCGCCTCGACGTAGGCGCCGAAGCCCTTGCGCAGCGCTTCGGCCGCGACCGCAGCCAGCGGCAGCACCAGGAACAGGAACATGAAGGCCAGCGCGACGCCGATCAGGGTGCGACGCACCCAGGCCGACTCGGTGGTGCCGGCCTGCGCGCGGCGGATGGTCCTCGAAGACGCGCTCATTGTGTGGCCTCCGAGCGGCGCCGCTTCCAGCCCTGCAGCCCGTTGATGACCAGCAGCAGCACGAAGGAGATCACCAGCATCACCAGCGCGACCGCGGTGGCACCCGCGTAGTCGTACTGCTCGAGCTTGCCGATGATGATCAAGGGCGTGATCTCCGAGATCATCGGCATGTTGCCGGCGATGAAGATCACCGAGCCGTATTCGCCGATCGCGCGCGCGAAAGCCATCGCGAATCCGGTCAGCAGCGCCGGCGTGATCGAGGGCAGGATCACCTTGGTGAAGGTCTGCAGCCGGGTGGCGCCGAGGCTGGTGGCCGCTTCTTCGAGTTCCTTTTCGGTGTCTTCGAGCACCGGCTGCACCGTGCGCACCACGAACGGCAGCCCGATGAAGATCAGCGCGATCACCACGCCCGCGGGCGTGAAGGCCAGCTTGATGCCCAGCGGCTCGAGGAACTGGCCGACCCATCCGTTGCCGGCCAGGAGTGCCGTCAGCGAGATGCCCGCGACAGCGGTGGGCAGCGCGAACGGCAGATCGACCAATGCATCGATGATCCGCTTGCCCGGAAACTTGTAGCGCACCAGCACCCACGCCACGAGCAGGCCGAACACCAGGTTCACCAGGGCCGCGATCAGCGAGGCGCCGAAGGTCAGGCGGTACGAGGCCATCACGCGCGGCGAGGTGACCGCCACCCAGAACTGATCCCAGCTCATGCCGACGGTCTTGATCACCAGCGCCGACAGCGGGATCAGCACGATCAGGCTCAGGTAGAGCACCGAGAAGCCGAGCGTCACGTGGAAGCCCGGCAGCACGCGCCGCGACACGCCGGTAGCGCCTGCGCGCGCGAGCGGCGCCGCCGCGGACGGCAGCGCCGAAGTAGCAGCACCGCTCATTTATTTGGCGCCGGGCGTGTAGAGCTTGTCGAACTGCCCGCCGTCGTTGAAGTGCACCTTCTGCGCTTCGCCGAGGCTGCCGAACAGTTCCTGCACCGTGAAGAGCTGTAGCGGCTTGAAAGTCGCGGCATTCTTCTTGAGCACCGCTTCCGAACGCGGGCGCAGCGCATGCTTGGCTGCAATCTCCTGCCCCTCGTCCGAGTACAGGTAGTCGAGGTAGGCCTTGGCGAGTTCGCCGCTGCCCTTCTTGTTGACCGTGCGCTCGACGATCGCGACCGGGTTCTCGGCCAGGATGCTGATCGAGGGGTACACCGCATCGACCTTGCCCGCACCGAACTCGCGGTCGATCGACAGCACTTCGGATTCGAAGGTGATCAGCACGTCGCCGATGCTGCGCTGCAGGAAGGCGGTGGTCGCGTCGCGGCCGCCACGGGCCAGGATCGGCACGTTCTTGAACAGCTTGCCGACGAACTCGGCCGCCTGGGCGTCGGTGCCGCCCTTCTTCTTCACGTAGCCCCAGGCCGCGAGATAGGCGTAGCGGCCGTTGCCACCGGTCTTGGGGTTCACGACCACGACCTGCACGCCGGGCTTGATCAGGTCGTCCCAGTCCTTGATGCCCTTCGGGTTGCCATTGCGGGTCAGGAACAGCATGGTCGAAGTGGTCGGCGATGCGTTGTACGGGAAGCGCTTGGGCCAGTCCTTGGCGACCACGCCCGCGTTGGCCAGGAAGTCGATGTCGGTCGAGGTGTTCATGGTCACCACATCGGCATCCAGGCCGTCGGCGACCGCGCGCGCCTGGGCGCTGGAGCCGCCGTGCGCCTGGTCGATCTTGACGTCCTTGCCCGTGGTCTTCTTGTAGTGCGCCACGAAGGCCGGGTTGTAGTCCTTGTAGAACTCGCGCGCGACGTCGTAGGAGGCGTTGAGCAGCGTCGACTGCGCGCAAGCCAGGCCGCTGGCGGCGAGCACCAGGGTGCCGATGAGGGTCTTGAATCTGGAAGTCATAGGTTCACGAAAGGTTCTAGTTTTCGGTGGGCGGCCATCAGCGTGGTCGGCTCGTCCGTCAGCGATTGGAGCAGCGCCAGGCCCAAAGGCCAGTCGCCGTGCCCGGATTCGATGTTGATGTGGCCGGCATTCTGCATCCGAACGAATTCGCTGCCCCAGGCCCGGGCATAGGCGCCCGCCAGCCGCACCGGGCAGAACGGGTCGTTGCTGCTCGCCACGAGGATGCTGCGGTAGGGCAGCTTGGCGAAAGGCACGGGAGCGAAATCGGTCAGCGCGGCGCGCCGCTCGGGGTCGGCCGGCGCCACCAGCAGCGCGCCGCCGATGCGCGCCGCGGCCGCCTCCGGCAGGTGCGTGGTGGCGATGCAGCCGAGGCTGTGGGCGACGATCACCACCGGGCCCGGGCACTCGAGCACCAGCCTCTCGAGCGCGCCCACCCAGGCGGCCCGGCTCGGCGTGATCCAGTCGTCCTGGACCACGCGCACGGCGCCCTGCATGCGCTCGGCCCAGAGGCTCTGCCAATGGCCGGGGCCGGAATCGCGCCAGCCCGGCACGATGACAATGGTCGGCTTGGTCACGCAGGCTTATTTGTTCGGCTGAGGCGTCAGGCGCAGGTACGGGCGCACCGCCTTGAAGCCCTTCGGGAAGCGCTCGGCCAGTTCGGCCGGGTCCTGCAGGCTCGGGATGATGACGACGTCGTCGCCGTCCTTCCAGTTCACGGGCGTGGCCACCTTGTGGCTGTCGGTCAGCTGCAGCGAATCGATCACGCGCAGGATCTCGTCGAAATTGCGGCCGGTGCTCGCCGGGTAGGTCAGCGTGGTGCGGATCGTCTTCTTCGGGTCGATGATGAAGACGCTGCGCACGGTCGCGGTGGTCGACGCGTTCGGGTGGATCATGTCGTACAGGTCCGCCACCGTGCGGTCGGCGTCGGCCAGGATCGGGAAGTCGACGGTGGTGTTCTGCGTCTCGTTGATGTCGCCGATCCATTCCTTGTGCTTGTCCGCCGGATCGATGCTGATCGCGATCGGTTTCACGCCGCGCTTGGCGAATTCGCCCGACAGCGCCGCGGTCTTGCCCAGTTCGGTGGCGCACACCGGCGTGAAGTCGGCCGGATGGGAGAACAGCACCACCCACGAATCGCCGGCCCACCGATGGAAGTCGATCGCGCCTTCGCTGGAGTCCTGGGTGAAATTGGGGGCGGTGTCGCCGAGTCGCAGGGTGGCCATGTTCGTTGGTTCTTGCTGGGATGGGCCGCCATTCTGCAAACCATCGCTTAAATGACAAACGAATATCTACTTGTTTGAATATGAGCTTTTGGACATAAGCGTCCTATTCCATCAAGTGGTGCGGTTCGGCGCCGTCCAGGTTTTCGACCAGGAAATCGATCAGCCGGCGCACCGCCGGCACCAGGGCGCGCCGCGCGGGGAACACGGCGTGGCAGATCCCGGGCGCCGGCCCCCAGCCCGGCAGCACCTCGAGCAGCTTGCCGGCGTTGATTTCCCGGCGGCACATGTAGTCGGGCAGCACCGACGCGCCGGTCCCCTGCACCACCGCGAACTTGAGCGTCAGCAGGTCGTCGGCCACGTAGCGCGGCGTGTGGGTGTGGACGAGCACCTTGCCGTGGGGCCCCTCGAGCCGCCAGCTGGCGCGGCCATCGCCGGTCGACATCGCGACGGTGTCGAGCTTTTCCAGGTCCGCCGGCGTCGCCACCGGCCCCTGCCGCTGCAGCAGATCCGGGCTCGCCACCAGGATGCCGCGGCTGACGCCGAAATTCTTGGCCACCAGCGTCGCGCTGTCCTCGATCGCCGGGCGCACGCGCAAGGCCAGGTCGACCCCCTCCTCGACCGGGTCGACCGGCCGGTTCATCACGCGCATCTCGACCCGGACCTGCGGATAGCGCCGAAGGAACTCGGGCAGCAGCGGACCGACGCTGCTCTGCGCCAGCGTGACCGGACAACTCAGGCGCACCGTGCCGCTCGGCTCGGTCTGGACCTGTGCGACCGCCTCGGAAGCCGCCTGCGCCGCGTCGCGCATCGCGGCGCAATGCTTGAGGTAGATCTCGCCCGCCGGCGTCAGGGACAGCCGCCGGGTGCTGCGCTGCATCAGCTGGACACCGAGCTGAGCTTCGAGCTCGGCCACCCGCCGCGACAGGCGGGACTTGGGGATGCCGAGCGCCCGGCTGGCGGCCGCGAAGCCTCCGCGCTCGGCCACCTCGGCGAAGAACACCATGTCGTTCAGGTCTTGCACGGGATGACTGTCCTATTTTTGGAACGAAGTAAGCCATTTTTACAGACTTATCATTCAATCGCCACAAAAATAGAATACTTCCAACGCCGACCGATTTCAGTGCCGGCGCTTTCAAGGAAAGCATTGATCATGAAGCTCCTGCACGTCGATTCCAGCGTCCTCGGTGGCCATTCCGTCTCCCGCCAACTCACGGCCGAAGTGGTGGCCGACTGGCGCAAGCTCCACCCGAACACGACCGTCGATTACCTCGACCTCGCGGTGGACACCCCCAACCATTTCAGCGCCGATGCGCTCGGCATCAAGGTCGGCGTCCAGGCCGAGCCCACCGAAGCCCAGCGCCGCGAGAACGAAGTCTCCGAGCGCCTGGTGAGCCAGTTCCTGGCGGCCGACGTGATCGTCGTCGGCGCCCCGCTCTACAACTTCACGGTGCCGACCCAGCTCAAGGCCTGGATCGACCGCCTGGCGCAGACCGGCCGCACCTTCAAGTACACCGACAAGGGCCCCGTCGGCCTCGCGACCGGCAAGACCGTGATCGTGGCTTCGAGCCGCGGCGGCATGTACTCGACCAGCGAAGGCGGCCAGGCGATGGAGCACCAGGAGAGCTACCTGAAGGTGGTCTTCGGCTTCTTCGGCATCACCGACGTGCGCTTCGTGCGCGCCGAAGGCGTCGGCATGGGCGATGCCGCCAAGGCTGCGGCGCTCGCCGCCGCGCGCGCCGACATCGCCGTGGCGACCGGTAAGGCGGCGAATCAGGACCAGGCCACCCTGGCGGCCTGATTCGGATCGGACGCTTGCGCGTCCGCATCAAGGAAGGGGCGGTCCGCATCCGAGCGACCCGCCCCTTTTGGCGTTTACTTCCCCGTGTGGGTTTTGATCCAGGCTACGTACCTGTCGACCCAGCCCTGCAGGAATTGCTTGCTGCCTTCGGCGATATGGCCCTTGTCGTCGAACAGGCCCTCCTTGTTCTGCAGGAAGACTTCGGGCTGGCCGAGCGTCGGCACGTCCAGGTAGGCCAGGATGCCGCGCAGATGCTGTTGCGCGACGGCGGTGCCGACGGCGCCGACCGACACGCCGACCACGCCCGCCGGCTTGCCGGCCCAGGCGCTCTGGCCGTAGGGCCGCGAGGCGTTGTCGAGTGCGTTCTTGAGGACGCCCGGAACCGAGCGGTTGTATTCGGGCGTGACGAACAGCAGGCCGTCCGCCGCGGCGACCTCGGTCTTCAGTCGCTTGACCGCAGGCGCCTGGTTGCCGTCTTCGTCCTGGTTGTACAGCGGCAGGTCGTCGATGCGTACATGCTCGAAGGTGAAATCCTCGGGCGCAAGATGCGCAATGGCGAGCGCGAGCTTGCGGTTCAGCGAATCCTTGCGCAGGCTGCCGATGACGACGGCAATTTTTTTCTGGCTCATGAAGACTCCTTGAGAACGGGTTGAGGGAATGGGACGATAGCTCAGGGCCGGCGCCGCTGCGGCGCGTTCTGCAGGCTGGCCTGCGACACGCTGGCCCCGGGCGGCACGTCATCGGTGATCCAGACGTTGCCGCCGATGGTCGCGCCCTTGCCCAGCGTGACGCGGCCGAGGATGGTCGCGCCGGCATAGATCACGACGTCGTCTTCCACCACCGGATGGCGCGGCAGTCCCTTCTGCAGATGGCCTTCGACGTCGGTCGGGAAGCGCTTGGCGCCGAGCGTGACGGCCTGGTAGATGCGCACCCGCTTGCCGATCACGGCGGTCTCGCCGATCACGACGCCCGTCCCGTGGTCGATGAAGAAGCCGGCGTCGATGCTGGCGCCCGGATGGATGTCGATGCCGGTCTGGCTGTGCGCGAGTTCGGCCGCGATGCGCGCGAGCAGCGGCAGGCCCAGGCCATAGAGCTGGTGCGCGAGGCGGTGGTGGATCATCGCCAGCACGCCCGGGTAGCAGAGCAGCACCTCGTCGACGCTGCGGGCCGCAGGATCGCCCTGGAAGGCGGCGAGCACGTCGCCGTCGAGCAGGCGCCGGATCGATGGCAGCGCCGCCGCGAACTTGCGCACCGCGTCGGTGGCTCGAGCGTCGATCTCGTCGCCACCGCCCGGCGCGTGGCGCGCCATGTAGCGCAGTTCGAGCCGCGCCTGGTTCAGCAGTGAATTGAGCGCCGCGTCGAGTGTGTAGCCGACGTAGAAATCCTCGCTCTCGTGGCGCAGTTCGGGCGGGCCGAGCCGCATCGGGAACAGCGCGCCCTTGAGCGACTCGACGATCCCGGCCAGCGCCTCGCGGGAGGGAAACTCGCGGCCGCCGGGCTCGCGCGAGCGCCGCTGCGCATCGCGCCACTCGTCGCGCGCATCGCGCAGCGCGCCGACGATCTCGCCGATATCGAACAAGGGCATGCAGACTCCTTCAATCGTGGGGGCATCGACGATGCATCATCGCGCAAGACCCCACGAACTGCGGGTCTTGGCCGCTCAGAACTGCTTTCTCAACTTGCTCCCGTCGACTTCCGCCAGCATGGTGAGCGGGATCTCGCGGCCCTTCACGATCTTCAAGTAGACGATCGACAGGCCGACGATCCAGATCACGCCACCGTACAGGGCGGGCCGGGAGGCCTCGTTGACACCGAGCAGGACGATGGTGAAGACCAGGAAGCCGATCGCGGCCGCCGGCGCGACCGGCCACCAGGGCACCGGAAACCGCAGCGCCCCAGCCACTTCCCGCGGCATCTTCCGCCGCATGCACCAGTGCGACAGCAGGATCATCAGCCAGACCCAGACCGTGGCGAACGTCGCCATGGCCGCCACGATGAAGAACAGGCCTTCCGGGTAGATCATGTGCAGCACCACGCCGGTCAGCATGGCGGCGAGCATCACGATCACCGGAATCACAGGCACGCCGGCCCGCGACACCGTGCCGAGCGCGTCGGGCGCATGCTTGTGCCTGGCGAGGCCATACATCATGCGCGCGGCCCCGAACAGGTCGCTGTTGATCGCGGAGACCGCGGCGGTGATCACGACCACGTTCAGGATATGGGCGGCCGACGTGATCCCGATGCTGCCGAAGATCTGAACCAGCGGACTGCTGGCGCCGGTGATCTCGTTCCATGGATAGATCGACATCAGCACGAACATCGTGCCCACGTAGAAGACCAGGATCCGCGCGGGCACGCTATTGATCGCCCGCGGCAGGCTTCTTTCGGGATCCTGCGCCTCGGCGGCAGTCAGGCCGATGATCTCGATGCCGCCGAAGGCGAACATCACGACCGCGAACGCCGACACGAATCCGAGCACGCCATTGGGAAACCAGCCGCCATGCGACCAGAGGTTGGCGATGCCCGAGGCCGCGTTCCGCACCACGGTGCCGTCGGAATGGGTCGACGTGTAGCCGAAGAAGATGATCCAGGCGCCGCCGGCGATCATCGCGCAGATCGCGACCACCTTGATCAGCGACAGCCAGAACTCCATCTCGCCGAACATCCTGACCGCGCACAGGTTCAGTTCGGCAATGATCAGCGTGATGCCGAGCGACCAAATCCAGGGCGGCACATCGGGGAACCAGAGCCCCATGTAGATCGAGAAGGCGATCACATCCGCGATGCAGACCAGGACCATCTCGATGATGTAGGTCCAGCCGGTGAGGAAGCCCGCCAGCGGGCTCAGGTAGTGGCTGGCATAGCCGCCGAAGGAACCGGGAAGCGGCTGGTGGAGGATCATTTCCCCCAAGGCCCGCATCACGATGAAGACTGCGGCACCGGCCAGCAAATAGGCGAAGATCACCGACGGGCCAGCCAGCTGTATGGCCTTGGCCGAGCCATAGAAAAGCCCGGTGCCGATCGCAGAACCCAATGCGATGAAGAGAATGTGGCGGCGATTGAGTCCCTGCTTCAGTTCCTGGTCTTGTGTGTTGCTCATTCTTGTTTCTCCCTCGTGATTTGGCTGTGGTGCGGATCAGGCAAGGACCATAGGTTCGCTTTCGATCGGAAGGTGAAAGGTGCGGCCGGCGACAAGGCGCGGCTGCGCGCGCGACGGTGCCCCGGGTACCGGGAACGGACACGTGGGAGGCGAAGCCGCTCGCGCGCTGGGCCGGCGACAGCTCAGCTGCCGGCTTCGGCGGCGGTGGATGGCGTGGAAACGGTCAGCGCGCTACAGCGGCGGCAGAACGGGTGATCGGCGCAACGAGGCCGGATCGCACGAAAGCGCACGAAAGCGCGCGGATGGGGCCGGCGTGCGTTGCGTCGTGACCGACGACAAGCGCTCGTGCATTCGGTGGCATTCGCCACGCGTTGTCTGGTGCATTGCTTCCACTCCCTGGATGAGTCTCCACGCCTGTGCCCAGATCGATTCGCCGAGCTTCAGACGCGATTCGAGCACCCGCGGGTGCTCGAATGAATGCAGATGGTAGATGCTCAAGCCCGCGAAAGCAATCGGCGACGCTTTCGAGGACTTGAGCGGGCTCACAGCTTCGCGATCGACACCTCCGTCGACTTCACCAGCGCCACGACGTCGGAGCCGGGCTTGAGCTGCAGTTCGTCGACCGAGCGCGTGGTGATGACCGAGGTCACGATGCCCCACGCGGTTTCGACGTCGACTTCGGAGACGACGTCGCCGCGGATGATCTCGCGCACCTTGCCCTTGAACTGGTTGCGCACATTGATGGCCTGGATGGACATGGAAGACTCCTTCGGGTTGGAAATGGGATGGATCAGCAATGAATGAACGGGGTCACACGGCCCAGCGCAGCACATGCGCCGGCCCGTCGGTCCAGCGGATGTCGTTGGCCGGCTCGGCGTCTGCGTCCGCCGGCTTCTGCAGCACCCGGTCGAGGATGCGTTTCTCGATCGCCGCGAAGGCTGCGTCGCCCTGCGACCGTGGCCGTGCCAGCGCGATGTGTTCATCGAGCGCGATGCGGCCGTCCTCGATCAGGATCACGCGATCGGCCAGCGCCACCGCTTCCTGCACGTCGTGCGTGACCAGCAGCGCGGTAAAGCGGTGGCGCAGCCACAGGCGCTCGATCAGGCGATGCATCTCGATGCGGGTGAGCGCGTCGAGGGCGCCCAGCGGCTCGTCGAGCAGCAGCAGCCGCGGCTGATGCACCAGCGCCCGGGCCAGCGCGACCCGCTGGCGCTGGCCGCCCGACAGACGTGCCGGCCACTCGCCGCGGCGCTCGGCCAGGCCCACCTGCGCCAGCACCTCCTCGCCGCGTGCCCGCCCCGCCTCGGGCAGGCCCAGCACGACGTTGTCGAGCACGCGCCGCCATGGCAGCAGGCGCGCTTCCTGGAACATGATCCGCGTGTCGTCGTGCAGACCGTCGACGGCCTGGCCCTCGACCTGCAGCGAACCTGCCGTTGCCTCTTCGAGACCGGCCACCAGGCGCAGCAAGGTGCTCTTGCCGCAGCCGCTGCGGCCCACGATCGCGATGAACTGGCCGGGTTCGATGGCCAGCTGCGTGTTGCGCAGCACCTCGCGCTCGCCGTAGCGTTTGCTCAAGGATCGGATGTCGAGGCGGACGCCGCCTGCATCGCCGGCGTGTGTTTGCTGAAGCCGCGCACTCATTTCGTCACTCCCGTCACTCCGTAGGCCGGATGCCAACGCAGCCACCAGCGTTCAAGACCGCGCGCGAACAGGTCGGCCAGCTTGCCGAGCAGCGCGTACAGCAGGATGCCCACCAGCACGATGTCGGTCTGCAGGAACTCCCGCGCATTCATCGTGAGGTAGCCGATGCCCGACTGCGCCGAGATGGTCTCGGCCACGATCAGGATCACCCACATGAGGCCCAGCGAGAAGCGCAGGCCCACGAGGATCGAGGACATCGCGCCCGGCAGGATCACTTCCCGGTAGAGCTGCCAGCGCGTGAGGCCGTAGGTGCGGCCCATCTCGATCAGTTGCGGATCGACATTGCGGATGCCGTGGAAGGTGTTGAGGTAGATCGGGAAGAACACCGACACCGCGATCAGGAACAGCTTGGCCGATTCGTCGATGCCGAACCACAGGATCACCAGCGGGATCAGCGCCAGCGCCGGAATGTTGCGCACCATCTGCAGGGTCGAATCGAGCAGCGTCTCGGCGAATCTCACCGAGCCGGTCAGGAGGCCCAGCGCGAGCCCGAGTCCGCCGCCGATCACCAGCCCGGTCAGCGCCCGTGCCGCGCTCACCTTGACGTGGGTCCAGAGTTCGCCCGAGGCCGTGAGCCGCCACGCAGCCTTGACCACGTCGATGGGCGCCGGCAGCACGCGGGTGGAGAGCCAGCCGAGCGACGACGCGGCCTGCCACGCGACGACCAGCGCGACGGGCACCAGCCACGGGACCAACCGCCGGGCGACGCCGATGGCGAAGCCCCTGGCGGCATCCAGCGAGGGCGCGGCCACGGGCAGGGCCTGTACTTGTTGATTCATGCGTGTCCTTCAGCTCTGGGAGACGAGCCGCGAAGGCGCATCGAGATTGGCGACCGCTTCGCCGAATGGCCCGCCCGGCACCGGGCCCGGCAGCCCCGGGCGCCGCTTGCGCGGCAGCAGCGGGAACACCAGCTCGGCGAAGCGATAGGACTCCTCCAGGTGCGGGTAGCCCGAGAGGATGAAGTGGTCGATCCCGAGCGCTGCGTATTCCTCGATGCGCGCCGCGACGGTCTTCGGATCGCCCACCAGCGCGGTGCCTGCGCCGCCGCGCACCAGCCCGACGCCGGCCCACAGGTTGGGGCTGATCTCGAGCTCCGCACGGGTGCGCCGGGCGCCGCCGGCGTGCAGCGCGGCCATCCGGCGCTGGCCTTCGGAATCCATGCGCGCGAAGGCGGCCTGGGCGCGGATCACGGTCTGGTCGTCGACCCGGCTGATCAGCGATTCGGCGGCCCGCCAGGCTTCGTCCTCGGTCTCGCGCACGATCACATGCAGGCGGATGCCGAACTCCACCGCCCTGCCCTTGCGATGCGCTTGCTCCCGCACGTCCGCGATCTTCTTCGCCACCTCGGCCGGCGGCTCGCCCCATGTGAGGTACGCATCGACCTGCTCGGCCGCCAGGTCGTGCGCCGCGGCCGACGAGCCGCCGAACCACACCGGCGGATGAGGCTTCTGGACCGGCGGGAACAGCAGCCTGGCGCCCTTCACGCGCAGGTGCTCGCCGTCGTAGTCGAAGCTCTGGTTGTCATGGCTGCGCGTGATGATCTCGCGCCAGATGCGGATGAACTCGGCCGACTGCGCGTAGCGTTCGGCATGGCCGAGGAACACGCCATCGCCCTCGAGCTCGGCCTGGTCGCCACCGGTCACGAGGTTCACCAGCAGGCGCCCGCCCGACAGCCGGTCGAAGGTCGCGGCCATGCGCGCGGCCAGGCTCGGCTCATGCAGCCCGGGTCGCACCGCGACCAGAAACTTGAGCCGCCGGGTCGCACCAATCAGGCTGGACGCGACGACCCAGGGGTCTTCGCACGAACGGCCGGTCGGAATCAACACGCCTTCATAGCCGAGCGAGTCGGCCGCGCCGGCGATCTGCTGCAGGTAGTCCAGGTCGACCGCGCGCGCGCCCTCGGTGGTGCCGAGGTAGCGGCTGTCGCCGTGTGTGGGCAGGAACCAGAAGATTTGCATCGGAATTCTCAGTCAGTGGAGGACAGGGAAAAACTGCTGCGCAGTTTCTTGGTCTGTCCCGCAAGGTTTTTGGTCAGTTGAGGACAGAGCAAAAACTGCTTCGCAGTTTCTTGGTCCGTCCCGCAAGTCTTGGTCTGTCCCGCAAGGTCTCAAGAGGTACCCGCGGCCGCGGCGTCGAGCAGGTTGATCTTCTTGGGGATCAGCCCGAGCGCGAGGAAGGTGTCGGCGATCTGCTGCTGCTCGGCCAGGATCGCCCTGGTGATCGGGCCGGTGCCGAACCGGGTGCGCGACACCGAGAGCTCGACCACCGGTTGCGGCAGGCCCCACAGCGCCGCGAGTTCGGCCGCGAAGGCACCCTTGTTGGCCTGGGCCCACTGGTCGACCTTGTCGAGTTCCTCGATCAGGATCTTGATCACGTCGGCGTTCCTGCCGGCATAGTCGAGCGACGAGAAGTAGAAGGCCCGGTTCCCCACCACGCCCGTGGCGTCCGCGAGCAGCCTGGCGTCGAGCGTCTTCTGCGCCGCCGCGAGAAACGGATCCCAGATCACCCAGGCGTCGATCGAGCCCTTCTCGAAAGCGGCACGCGCGTCGGCAGGCGGCAGGAAGACGACGTTGACGTCGCCATAGGCGAGGCCGTGCTTCTCGAGCAGCTTGACCAGGAAGTAGTGGACATTGCTGCCCTTGTTGAGCGCGACCTTCTTGCCCTTGAGGTCCTTGACCGACTGGAGGGTCGAGGCCTTCGGCACGATCACCGCTTCGGATTGCGGACGCGGCACGGTCGCCGCCACATAGGCCAGCGGGGCGCCCGCGGCCTGCGCGAAGATCGGCGGCGCCTCGCCGACGTCGCCGAAGTCGATCGAGCCGACATTGAGCGCTTCGAGCTGCACCGGCCCCGCGGTGAACTCGGTCCACTTGATGCTGACGCCCAAGGGCGCGAGGCGTTTCTCGAGCGTGCCGCGGCCCTTGAGCAGGCTCAGGTTGCCCTTCTGGTTGCCGATGCGCAGCGTGCGCGCGGGAGCCTGGGCGAAGGCGGCGAACGCCGGCAGCGCAACGGCTGCGGCTGCGCCCTGGATCAGTCGTCGGCGGATCGATGAATGCGAGGTCATGGTGATGCTTTCGTTCGGAGGGCAGGAGTTACAGGGGAGCAGCCGTGGTCGCGAGGAAGCCGGTGATCAGCACGGCCGCGGCCACCACCAGCGGGCTGATCGCGAGTCGGCGAGGATCCAGCGCAGCGGGCGCGAATCCTGGAAGTCGTCGGTGAAAACGGGCGGCATGTGTTTCTTTCAGGCAAAGGAAGTCCCGCGCCGCTGGGCGGCGAGTTCGTTCGGGACGGGGTTCTGGGGGAAGGGGCGCCGCGCGGGACGCCAGGCGCGTCAGACGCTACATCGCACGTGCGCGAAATCGATCGCCTCGAAGCCCCAGGCCGGCGGCAGCCTGAGCCCCTCGCTCGCCAGCGTCTCGACCGCGTCGTCGAGGCGCTGCGCGAGCTCGGCCTGCAGCTGGTAGGCGCCCTCGGGCTGCAGCGTCACCTGGCCGTCGGTCGCATAGACGCCCGGCAGGATGTGCCGTGCCGCCAGCGACTGCAGCACCGGGCGCAGCGCATAGTCGAGCGCCAGCATGTGGTGCGGACTGCCGCCGGTGGCCAGCGGCAGCACGGTCTTTCCCTTGRGCGCGGTCTGCGGCAGCAGGTCGAGGAAGACCTTGAGCACGCCGCTGTAGGCCGCCTTGTAGACCGGCGTCGCGATCACGACCACATCGGCGCGTCGCAGCTGGTCGACCGCATGCTGCACCGACGGGTGCGAGGCCTCGCCGAGCAGCAGCGCATGCGCGGCGAGTTCGCGGATCGCGAGCAGCTCGACCGGGACATGGCGCTCGGCGAGCCGCGCGGCCACCGCATCGAGCAGCACCGCCGAACGCGAGGGCGCGGAAGGACTGCCGGCAATCAGGAGAACGGACATCGGTGGCCTTGCGCGTGCGTTACTTCTGCTTGCTCAGGTAGATCTGGTCGAAGGACCCGCCGTCGGCGAAGTGCGCCTTGTCGGCCTTGGCCCAGCCGCCGAAGGCCTCGTCGATCGTGAACAGCGTGAGCTTCGGGAACTGCGTCGCGTACTTGGCCTTCGCCTTGTCGGAGGTCGGGCGGTAGTAGTTGCGGCCCGCCACATCCTGGCCCTCGTCCGAATAGAGGTACTTGAGGTATTCCTCGGCCACGGCGCGCGTGCCCTTCTTGTCGACCACCTTGTCGACCACCGTCACGGTGGGCTCGGCCAGGATGCTGATCGAAGGCACGACGATGTCGAACTTGTCGGGGCCGAATTCCTTCAGCGCCAGGAAGGCCTCGTTCTCCCACGCGAGCAGCACGTCGCCGACGCCGCGCTGCACGAAGGTGATGGTCGAGCCGCGCGCGCCGGTGTCGAGCACCGGCACGTTCTTGTAGAGGCTGCCGACGAACTCCTTGGCCTTGGCCTCGCTGCCGTACTTGCGCTTGGCGAATTCCCACGCCGCCAGGTAGTTCCAGCGCGCGCCGCCCGAGGTCTTCGGGTTCGGCGTGATCACCTGCACGCCCGCCTTGGCCAGGTCGTCCCAGTCCTTCAGGCCCTTGGGGTTGCCCTTCTTCACAAGGAAGACGATGGTCGAGGTGTAGGGCGCCGAGTTGTGCGGCAGGCGTTTCTGCCAGTCGGGCTTGACCAGGCCGCCGTGCGTCACCAGCGCGTCGGTGTCGCCGGCCAGGGCCAGGGTGGCGACATCGGCGTCGATGCCGTCGATGATCGAGCGCGCCTGCTTGCCGGAGCCGCCGTGCGACTGCTTGATCGTGACGTCCTGGCCGGTCTTGGCCTTCCAGTACTTGGCGAAGGCCTGGTTGTAGTCGACGTAGAGCTCGCGGGTCGGGTCGTAGGAGACGTTGAGCAATGTCACGCCCTGCGCGAACGACGGCATTGCCGTCAGGGCGATGCTGGCGGCAGCGGCGGCGCCGAGGGAAAGCTTGATAAAGTCGCGGCGAAGGCGCATGGTCTTGTGCTCGTAAATGGCATAAAGCTGAAGCCACGTATTCTGGATACGGCATATGGAATCGAGAACGACTGAGTTCTCAGTTCCAAATAACGAAATCAACTAAGACACCCACAAAGGCATCCAAAATGGCACGTATGGTCCAGTGCATCAAGCTCGGCAAAGAGGCCGAAGGCCTCGACTTCCCGCCCTACCCCGGCGAGCTCGGCAAGCGACTGTGGGAAAACGTCAGCAAGGAGGCCTGGGCCGCCTGGCTCAAGCAGCAGACCATGCTGGTCAACGAGAACCGCCTGAACCTGGCCGATGCGCGCGCCCGCCAGTACCTGGCGCGGCAGATGGAAAAGCACTTCTTCGGTGAAGGCGCCGACGTCGCGCAGGGCTACGTGCCGCCGCCCGCCGCCTGAGCTTTTAGGGTTTCCGTCCCCATGGCCGAGCCCGTCGATTGGCGCGCCGACGGCATTCCGCGCAGCGCGCGATTCGACGACATCTACCACTCCGAAAGCGGTGCTCCGGCGCAGGCCCGGCAGGTGTTCCTGGGCGGATGCGGCCTGCCCGCGGCCTGGGCCCGCCAGCCGCAATGGCGGATTCTCGAAACCGGATTCGGTTTCGGCCTCAGTTTCCTGACCAGCTGGCAGGCCTGGCGCGAGGATCCCGAGCGCCCGCACCTGCTGCACTTCGTCTCGATCGAGGCCTTTCCGGTCTCGCGCGACGATCTGCTGCGCGCCGCCACCGCCTACCCGGAGCTTCTTCCCCTGGCCGAGTCGCTGGCGGCGCAGTGGCACGGCCTGCTGCCCGGCTTCCACCGCCTGTCGTTCGACGAAGGACAGGTGCTGCTCACGCTGTGCATCGGCGACGTGCAGCCCATGCTGCGGGCCCAGCGTTTCGAGGCCGACAGCATCTTCCTCGACGGCTTCAATCCCCAGCGCAATCCGGCCATGTGGTCGGCCGACACGCTCAAGGCGGTGTCGCGCTTCGCCCGGCGCGGCACGCGGCTCGCCACCTGGACGATTGCGCGCGCGGTCTGCGACGCGCTGGCGCAAAACGGCTTCCAGCTCACCAAGGCGCCCGGCCTGCCGCCCAAGCGGGACCGTCTGCAAGGCGTGTTCGAGCCGGCCTGGCAAATCCGGCAGCGCGGGCCCGGACCGACCCAGCCGGCGACGGCTGGCCGTTGCGCGGTCATCGGCGCCGGCCTGGCCGGCGCGGCGGTCTCGGCCAGCCTGGCGCGCCGGGGCTGGGAGGTGCAGGTGCTCGAAGCAGCCGATCATCCGGCGGCCGGCGCATCCAGCCTGCCGGCCGGGTTGCTGGCGCCGCATGTCTCGCCCGACGACGCTCTGCTCTCGCGCCTGACGCGCGCCGGCATTCGCGCCACCTGGCAGCAGTTGGCGCAGTGGCTGGTGGAAGGCTCGGACTGGCGCGCGAGCGGCGTGCTCGAGCGGCGGGCCGCCGGCGACGATCGCCTGCCGGCCGGCTGGTCCGCCCAAGGGCCCAACGAGTCGTGGCATGCCGGTGCGGACCGGCTTCGCGCGTCGGGCCTGCCGGCCGGTTCCGCGGCCCTCTGGCATGCGCGCGCCGGCTGGGTCCGGCCGGCGCGGCTGGTCGAGGCCTGGCTCGCCCGGCCCGGCATCCGCGTGCAGACCGGCTGTCGCGTGGCACGGATCGAGCGCATCGGCACCGACCGCCCGCAATGGGCCCTGCGTGACGCGAGCGGCAAACTGCTGGCCGAGGCCGACCGGGTCGTCATCGCGGCCGGCTTCGAGAGCCGCGCGCTGGCGCCCGACTTTCCCCTGCAACCCGTGCGCGGCCAGGTCGAGTGGGGCCGCATGACGGGCGGCCTGCGCCTGCCCGACGCGCCGGTGAACGGCGACGGCCACCTGATCGCGGGCGTGCCGGGGGCCGGGGGCGCCCTGTGGTGCACAGGCGCCACCTTCGACCGCGACAGCATCGATGCCTCGCCGCGCGCCGCTGACACCGCCTTCAATCGCGAGCGGCTGGCGCGGCTGCTGCCCGAGGCCGCAGCGCAGCTCGATCGCGCGTTCGCGGACGGCGCCACCCAGGCCTGGACCGGGGTGCGCTGCGCCTCGGCGGATCGACGGCCGCTGGTGGGCCCGCTGTCGCCCCAGCTGGCCGACGGCATCTGGCTTTGCACCGCCCTCGGCTCGCGCGGACTCAGCTTCGCCGCGCTGTGCGCCGAGCTGCTGGCCGCGCGGTGGCACGGCGAGCCATTGCCGCTGCCGCTCAAGCTGGCGCAGGCGCTGGACAGCGCGCGAGCGGCCGATCAGAGGTTGGCCAGCGCCATGTAGTCGAGCGGGGTCGACACCCTGGTCCCGGTCGGACGCATCCCCAAATGGAACGAAAAGGCCGGCGCGGCCACAATGTCCCATGGTCATCCAGTACAACATCACCCACACCACCGTCTACCGCTACCGGACGCCCGTCACCTTCGGGCTGCATCGCGTGATGTTCAGGCCGCGCGACAGCCACGACCTGCGGGTGCTCGCGACCGACCTGGAAGTCAGCCCCAAGGCCTACGTGCGGATGATCCAGGACCCGCATTCCAACTCGGTGGCGCTGGTGCAGCCGATGGGCGAGGCGACCGAGCTGCGCATCGTCTGCTCCTTCACCATCGAGCACGTGCCCGCACGGCTGGATGAACTGGCGCTGGAGCCTTCGGCGGAACTGCTGCCCTTTGCCTATTCGCTACAGGAACGACTCGATCTCGAGCACTACCTGCGACCGCACCACGACGACCCCGACGGCACGCTGATCCGCTGGGCGCACCAGTTCCTCCATACCGACCAGCCCAACAGCACGCGCGAGGTGCTGACGCGCATGAACGCGCACATCGGCCAGAGCCTGCGCTATGTCGCGCGCGACGAGGAAGGCACGCAGACACCGCTGCAGACACTGGCGCTGGGCAGCGGCAGCTGCCGCGACTACGCGCTCCTGATGATGGAAGCCGCGCGCCGCCTGGGCGTCGCGACACGCTTCGTGTCGGGCTATCTCTACGACGCGGCACTCGACACCGGCGAAGCGGAGCCGGGGCAGGCAGTCACCGGTTCCGGCAGCACGCATGCGTGGCTGCACGCCTACCTGCCGGGCGCCGGCTGGATCGCCTTCGATCCCACCAACAATCTCATGGGGAGCACCCAGTTGATTCGCGTCGGCGTGGCCCGCGACCCGGCCCTGGCGGCGCCGATCTCGGGCAGCTGGTACGGCGACGCCGAGGCCTATGAGGGGCTGGAGGCGAGCGTGGTGGTGCGGCGAGTGACGAGCTGAGCCCCGCAGGAAGCGTCGCTTGCAGGCGCCTCATGACATTCGCGTGTCGGTCGCATGAAGCTTTCATGAAGTTGCCGGCACGCGAATTGCGTTGCCGTGGGCGGGTCGGGCCGCCGGATTCGGAATTAGGATCCACCCCAACCAACAAAAACCGCACGTCCCGTGCGCCACAACGCCTGAGGAGGGCCCATTGAAGATTGTTCCCATTGACCTTGCCTTGCAGGGTGGCGGTTCACACGGTGCTTTCACGTGGGGCGTTCTCGATCGCATGCTGGAGGAGCCATCGGTGCGTCTCGACGGCATCTCGGGCACCTCGGCGGGCGCGATGAATGCCGCGGCACTGGTGTCCGGCCATGCGGCGGGCGGCGCCGAGGGCGCCCGTGAATCGCTCGACAAGTTCTGGCGCGGCGTCGCCGATGCGGCCAAGTACAGCCCTTTCAAGCGGGGCTGGATCGACATGATCACCGGCACCTGGAGCCTCGAGAACTCGCCGGCCTTCATGGCCGCAGAGCTGGCGACGCGCCTGTGGTCGCCCTACGACCTGAATCCGCGTGGCATGAATCCGCTGCGCGGCATCCTGGCCGAGCTGATCGACTTCGACCGCCTCGCGGCCTCGCCGATCAAGCTTTTCGTCACCGCGACCAATGTGCGCACCGGCCGCGGCCGGGTGTTCCGCAATGCCGAAATGACGCCCGAGGTGCTGATGGCGTCGGCCTGCCTGCCGACGATGTTCCACGCGGTCGAGATCGATGGCGACCCTTACTGGGACGGCGGCTACTCGGGCAATCCGACGATGACGCCGCTGATCCGCGAATGCCAGGCGAGCGACACGATCCTGGTCCAGATCAACCCGATCGAGCGGGCCGGCGTGCCGCGCAGCGCGAGCGAGATCAACGACCGGCTCAACGAGCTGTCGTTCAACTCCCCGCTCTTGAAGGAACTGCGCATGATCGCCCTGCTGCGCCAGGTGGCGGACCCGGGCAAGGGCGAAGGCGCGGCCTGGGCCCGCATGCGCATCCACCGCGTCGCCACCGACGCGATGCTCGAACTTGGCGCCTCGTCGAAGATGATTTCGGAGTGGCCCTTCCTGTGCAAGCTGCGCGACGAAGGTCGACGCTCGGCGCAGGCGTTCATCGACGCACACAAGGGCGACATCGGGAAGCGCTCGACGCTCGATCTCGACGCTCTGCTCGAAGGAGTCTGAACGATGGGACTCCTTGGCATCTTCCTCGGCCTGGGTCTGCTGATCTGGCTCTCGTACCGCGGCTGGAGCGTGCTCGTGCTGGCACCGGCGGCCGCGCTGATCGCCGCGCTGTTCGCCAGCGAACCGCTGCTGGCGCACTGGACCCAGACCTTCATGGGCGCGGCGGCCGGTTTCCTGGCCCAGTTCTTCCCGCTGTTCCTGCTCGGCGCCGTCTTCGGCAAGCTGATGGACGACAGCGGCTCGGTGCAGACCATCGCCCGTTTCATGACCGAGAAGCTGGGACCCAAGCGCGCGATGCTCGCCGTGGTGCTGGCCGGCGCGCTGGTCACCTACGGCGGCGTCAGCCTGTTTGTCGCCTTCTTCGTGCTCGCACCGATGGCGCAGGCGCTGTTCCGCGCCGCCGACATACCGGCGCGCCTGATGCCGGCCGCGATCGCGCTGGGCACCTCCACCTTCACCATGTCGGCGCTGCCAGGAACTCCGGCGATCCAGAACGCGATCCCGATGCCCTTCTTCGGCACCACCGCCTTCGCGGCGCCGGGACTGGGCGTGATCGCCTCGGCCATCATGCTAGGCTTCGGCATGTGGTGGCTGCGGCGCGCCGAGTCCCGCGCGCGCGCCGCCGGCGAGAGCTTCGGCACCCTGACGTCGGACGCGCATATCGATGCCGCCGTCGATCCGGTGGTGCGAGAGCGCGCGACCACGGCCGGCAGCTTCGACCCGGCCGAGGTCCGGCACGGCGAACACGGCGCCGGCCAGCCCGGCATCGTCGTGGCGCTGGCACCGCTGGTGGTGGTGGTGCTCGTGAACCTGCTGATGGCGCTGGTGGTGCTGCCGAGCATGGACACCGATTTCCTGGCCGAGCCCCGCTTCGGCGGCATCAGCCTGGCCAACGTGGGCGGTGTCTGGGCGGTGCTGGTGGCGCTCGCCGCGGCGATGGCGGTGCTGGTCGCGCTCAACTGGAAGCGCCTGCCCTCGCTGCGCGCCACGGTCGACGCCGGCGCCAATGCCTCGGTGCTGCCGGTGGTCTGCGTCGCCAGCCTGGTGGGCTTCGGCGCCGTGGTGGCCGCGATGCCGGCCTTCGAGATGGTGCGCGAATGGGTGCTGGGCATCGGCGGCGGACCGCTGGTGTCGCTGGCGCTGTCCACCAACATCCTGGCCGCCCTCACCGGCTCGGCCTCGGGCGGCCTGACGATCGCGCTCGACGCGCTGGGCGGCACCTTCATGCAGCTGGCCGCCACCACCGGCCTCGATCCGGCGCTGATGCACCGGGTCGCGGTGATCGGTGCCGGCACGCTCGACAGCCTGCCGCACAACGGCGCGGTCGTCACGCTGCTGGCGGTCTGCGGCACCAAGCACCGCGAGAGCTACTTCGACATCGTGATGGTCGGCATCGTCGGCGCGCTGATCGCACTGGTCGCCGTGATCGTGCTCGGTTCGGCCGTCGGCTCGTTCTGAGCCGCCGGCTCAGCTCACTCGCCGCTGCAAGCCGGCGACGTGCAGCTCCGGCGGGGCCGCGAGGCGGCGCGCATAGGCCGCCTCGGCCTCCTCCAGCGCTTCGCAGAGGCGGTCGAGCGCCCGGATGTCCTGCACGCCCGGCGGCACCCCGCTGCCGCACATGAAGTCGCCGAGCGACTCGATCATCGCCTCGCGCGCGGCCGCCACCGCCAGCCGGCAGCGCACCGTTTCGCCCCGCAGCCTGGCCAGTTGACCTCTTTTCGACCGATGCACGGCATCTCCCCGGTTGTTATTCGACGACTTCGGAAGCGACGAACCTTAGGGCCTGGGCGGCGCCGGGTCCATATGACTTAGGCCCTATCCACTCCGGGCAGTCGCAATCCGATTCAATCTGCGCCTTGCGCCGGGGCCGCCGCCGCAGGAAGATGGCTGCCGCCGAAGGAGACATGCCGACGGCCATGTCCGAATCGGCGGCCTCGAGACAGGAGCCGCGCCATGAACAAGCTGACCTCCCTGCTGCTGTGGCCGGCGATCGCCCTGCTCGGTGCCTTCTCCTTTGCCGCGCTGGCGCTGGGCCGCGGCGAGAGCGTCAACGCGGTCTGGCTGGTCACCGCGGCACTGTGCGTCTATTTCATCGCCTACCGGTTCTACAGCAAGTTCATCGCCGACAAGGTGCTGCGGCTGGACGACTCGCGCGTCACCCCGGCGCTGCGCCACAACGACGGCATGGACTACGTGCCGACCAACAAGTGGGTGCTCTACGGCCACCATTTCGCCGCCATCGCGGGCGCCGGGCCGCTGGTCGGGCCGGTGCTGGCGGCGCAGATGGGCTACCTGCCCGGCACGCTGTGGATCCTCACCGGGGTGGTCCTGGCCGGCGCGGTCCAAGATTTCATCGTGCTCTTCGCCTCGGTGCGGCGCGACGGCAAGTCGCTCGGCGAGATGATCAAGATGGAGCTCGGCCCGGTGCCCGGCACGCTGGCGCTGGTCGGCGTGCTGGCGATCATGATCATCATCCTGGCGGTGCTGGCGCTGATCGTTGTGAAGGCGCTGACCGGCAGCCCCTGGGGCCTGTTCACGATCTTCGCCACCATCCCGATCGCGCTGCTGATGGGCGTCTACATGCGCCTGATCCGGCCCGGTCGCGTCGGCGAGGCCTCGATCTTCGGCGTGGTCCTGCTGCTGGCCTCGATCTTCCTCGGCCGCGTGGTCGCCGAGAGCCCGGCCTGGGCGCCGTGGTTCACCCTCACCGGCCCGCAACTGGCCTGGGCGCTGATCGGCTATGGCGCAATCGCCGCCAGCCTGCCGGTGTGGCTGATGCTGGCGCCGCGCGACTACCTCAGCACCTTCTTGAAGATCGGCACCATCGTCGCGCTGGCGCTCGGCATCTACTACGTCGCGCCGATGCTCGCGATGCCGGCCACCACGCGCTTCATCGACGGCAGCGGCCCGGTGTTCTCGGGCAAGCTGTTCCCGTTCCTGTTCATCACGATCGCGTGCGGCTCGGTGTCGGGCTTCCATGCCCTGATCTCCTCGGGCACGACGCCGAAGATGGTCGAAAAAGAGTCGCACATGCGCTTCATCGGCTTCGGCGGCATGCTGGCCGAGTCCTTCGTCGCGGTGATGGCGCTGACCGCCGCCAGCGTGCTCGACCCCGGCATCTACTTCGCGATGAACGCGCCGGCCGCGGTGATCGGCACCACCGCCGCCCACGCGGCCGAGGTGATCTCGGGCTGGGGCTTCACGATCACGCCCGAAATGATCAACCAGACGGCGATCGACATCGGCGAAACCAGCATCCTGTCGCGCGCCGGCGGTGCACCGACGCTCGCGGTCGGCATGGCGCAGATACTCGGCCAGGCCTTCGGAGGCAAGTCGATGGAGGCCTTCTGGTACCACTTCGCGATCCTGTTCGAGGCCCTCTTCATCCTGACTGCGGTCGATGCCGGCACCCGGGTCGGCCGCTTCATGATCCAGGACATGCTGGGCCACCTCTACAAGCCGCTCGGCAACACCGAGTTCCTGCCCGCCAACATCCTCGCCACGCTGCTCTGTGTCGGCCTCTGGGGCTACTTCCTGTACCAGGGCGTGGTCGACCCGCTCGGCGGCATCAACACGCTGTGGCAGCTGTTCGGTGTCGGCAACCAGATGCTGGCGGGGATCGCGCTGCTGCTGTGCACCAGCGTGCTGGTGAAGATGAAGCGCGAGCGCTACGTGTGGGTCACGCTGGTGCCGACCGCCTGGCTGCTGGTCACCACGCTCACCGCGGGCGTGCAGAAGATCTTCCATCCCGACCCGGCCATCGGTTTCCTGGCGCTGGCGCGCAAGTTCGGCGACGCTGCCGCGCAGGGCACGCTGATCGCGCCGGCCAAGTCGATCGCCGAGATGCAGCGCGTGGCCTTCAACAACACCCTCGACGCGGTCGTCTGCAGCTTCTTCGTGCTGCTGGTGCTTGCCATGTGCGTCTTCGCGGCCAAGATCTGCCTGCAGGCGCTCAAGCAGGCCCGACCGACCGCCCAGGAGATCCCGCCGATGGCAGGCGCCCGGGGAGCAGCGCCATGAACGAGGCCCTCGACGTCGACGACCGGCGCCCAATGGGCGCGCGCTGGCGCCGCGTCTGCTCGGCCTGCCGCCAGGTGTTCGGCATGCCGGACTACGAGCGCTATCTCGAACACGCCGCCGCCCGCCACCCGGGTGCGCCGGTGCTGTCGCGCAACGACTACTGCGCCACGGTGATCGAGCGCCGCTACGGCCAGGGTGCGGGCCGCTGCTGCTGAATTCCCGGGACCTCCGGCGGACGGCTAACATCCGGGCCCGAAAGCAGGCCCCGTGAAACCCCAGAACTTCGACTTCCACCATCCGCTCGCCTTCTGGACCGGCTGTGTCGCCATCATCGGCGGCGTGCTTGCGCACCTGCCGATGTTCATGATGGGCAGAAGCACCGGCTATCAGATGGTCGGCATGGAGATGGACGCCACCATGCTGACCGGCATGGCGATGATCCCATTCGGCGTGCTGCTCGCGGCCTATGGCCTGATGCCGCGCATCTCCGGCATGCGCAAGAGCCTGCACGGCGACAGCCACCTGCAGTTCCACGTGGCCGACGGCGTTCCGCTCAATCGCGAGCACTGGAAGCTGGTGCTCGTGCTGGTGGTTGCGCTGGCGGTCGACGTGCTGAAACCGGCCACGCTGGGCTTCGTGATGCCGGGCATGACGCACGAATACGAGATCAGCCGCGAGCGCGCCGGCGTGCTGGCCCTGGTGGCGCTCACCGGCACCACCGTCGGCTCGGTGCTCTGGGGCCGGCTGGCGGACCTGTTCGGGCGCCGCTCGGCGATCCTGCTGTCGGCCCTGATGTTCATCGGCACCGCGATCTGCGGCGCCATGCCCAGCTTCGAGTGGAACCTCGTCATGTGCTTCCTGATGGGCGCATCGGCCGGCGGGCTGCTGCCGATCACCTTCACGCTGATGGCCGAGACCGTGCCCGCGGCGCACCGCGGCTGGCTGCTGGTGGCGTTGGGCGGCATCGGCACCTCGGCCGGCTACCTGCTGGCGGCCGGCTCGGCGGCCCTGCTGGTGCCCGAGTTCAGCTGGCGCGCGCTGTGGCTGCTCGGCCTGCCGACCGGCCTGCTGATCGTGTTCCTCGGCCGCTACATCCCGGAGTCGCCGCGCTTCCTGTCGAATGCCGGGCTGGCCGACGAGGCCCGCGCCGTGCTTGCCCGCTTCGCAGGCGGGCAGCCGTCAGGCACGGGCGCCGCGGTCGCCGCCGCGGTGGTGGCCGAGGAGGAGGTCCCCGCCGGCGGCATCGCCCAATTGCTGCGCGGCGGCCACGCGCGCGTCACCTGGGGCCTGGCGGTCTGCGGCGTGGCCTGGGGACTGGTCAACTTCGGCTTCCTGCTGTGGCTGCCGACCAACCTCGGCAGCATGGGCATGGACGCCAGCGCCGCCAGCGCGCTGCTGGCCCGCTCCGCCCTGCTCGCCCTCCCCGGCATCGCGCTCGTGATCTGGCTGTACCACCGCTGGAGCAGCATCAAGGCGCTGGTGCTCTTCATCGGCCTGACGGCCGCCACGCTGCTGGTGTTCTTCGCACTCGGCCTGGCGCAGGTGCATTCGGCCCTGGCGATGGTCGTGACCACGGCCCTGCTGCTGGTGAGCTCCAGCGGCGTGATCGCGATGCTGATCCCCTATGCGGCCGAGATCTACCCGGTGCACCTGCGCGGCACCGGCTCGGGCGTGATCGCGGCCAGCTCGAAGTTCGGCGGCATCCTCGGCGCCGGCTTCGGCGTCGCCGGCGTGTTCGAGCACTTCACGGCCTCGGCGCTGCTGATCGCGCTGCCGATGGCCGTGGCGGCCCTGATGCTGGTGCGCAGCGGCATCGAGACCCGCGGCCGGCGGCTCGAGGACATCCAGGCGGCCTTCGCGGCGGCGCGAAGGCCGCTCCCCTGACTCCCGGACGCGCGCTTCCCTGGCTTCGCTCGCCTTCCGACCCGGTTTCGCCTTATCCGAAAAAGCCATCGAATCGCCTCGAAACCCGCATGGCGACTGGTGAATATGCTTATCCGCATAAGGCGCGAACCAAAAAATAGTTTGTTTCCATAAGCCTCGCTTTTACATTCCTCGCTCGCTTCGACGAGCAGTGGACGCACCGCTTTCCAGCTACTGACACACGATGTACCAATACACAGATTTCGACCGCCAGTTCGTGCACCTGCGTGCCGCCCAGTTCCGCGACCAGCTCGAACGCTGGCAGACGGGCAAGCTCGCGGAGGACGAATTCCGACCGCTGCGCCTGCAGAACGGCTGGTATGTGCAGCGCTACGCACCGATGCTGCGCGTGGCCGTGCCCTATGGCGAGCTGTCGAGCCGTCAGCTGCGCGTGCTGGCGAAGATCGCGCGCGTCTACGACGAGCCCGAGGCCGAGGTCTACAAGAACGCGCTGGCCACCCAGGGCAAGCTCGGCACGCACAAGCTGCCGACCCACTACGCCCACTTCACGACGCGCCAGAACGTCCAGTACAACTGGATCCCGCTGTCGAAGTCGGCCGACGTGATGGACCTGCTGGCGACGGTCGACATGCACGGCATCCAGACCAGCGGCAATTGCATCCGCAACATCACGAGCGACGAGCGTGCCGGCGTCGCGGTCGACGAGATCGCCGACCCGCGCCCGTTCGCTGAAATCATGCGGCAGTGGAGCACGCTGCACCCCGAATTCGCCTTCCTGCCGCGCAAGTTCAAGATCGCGATCACGGGTGCCACCGAGGACCGCGCCGCCACCGGCTGGCACGACGTCGGGCTGCACCTGCTCAAGAACGCGGCCGGCGAACTGGGCTTCCGGGTCCAGGTCGGCGGCGGCATGGGCCGCACGCCGATCATCGGCACCGTGCTGCGCGAGTTCCTGCCGTGGAACCAGATCATGAACTACCTTGAAGCGGTGGTCCGGGTCTACAACCGCTACGGTCGGCGCGACAACATCTACAAGGCCCGCATCAAGATCCTCGTGAAGGCCGAAGGCCAGCGCTACATCGATGACGTCGAGGCCGAGTACAAGCAGGTGATCGAGCACGACGGCGCGCCGCACACCATCACCCAGGCCGAACTCGACCGCGTGAGCGCCTCTTTCGTGCCGCCGACACTGGCGACCCGCGTGTTCCGCAGCGCCGAGGAGACCGATGCCGACCTGCGCGCCCAGGCCGCCGACGACGTGATGTTCGCGCGCTGGCTGCAGCGCAACGTGGCGCCGCACCGCAATCCCGCGCTGCGCGCCGTCACGCTGTCGTTCAAGCGCCTGCTGCAGGCGCCCGGCGACGCGTCGGCCGACCAGCTCGACACGGCAGCCCTGCTGGCCGACCGCTTCAGCGCCGGCGAAGTCCGCGTCACGCACGACCAGAACCTGCTCTTGCCCTGGGTCCATGCGGAAGACCTGCATGCGCTGTGGCTGGCGGCCCGCGAGGCCGGCTTCGCGAGCGCCAACGTGCACCTGCTGACCGACATGATCGCCTGCCCCGGCGGCGACTTCTGCGCGCTGGCCAATGCGCGCTCGATCCCGATCGCCGAAGCCATCACCGAGCGCTACCAGGACCTCGACGAACTCGACGACCTCGGCGAGATCGATCTCCACATCAGCGGCTGCATCAACTCCTGCGGCCATCACCACAGCGGCCACATCGGCATCCTCGGCGTCGACAAGGACGGCAAGGAGTGGTACCAGGTCACGCTTGGCGGCTCCGACGGCTCCACGCTCAGCGGTGCGGCGCAGGCCGGCAAGGTGGTCGGCCCGTCGTTCTCGGCAGCCGAAGTGCCCGACGTGATCGAGGCCGTGCTCAACACCTACCGCGACACCCGCGAAGCGGGCGAGACCTTCATCGACGCGCTGCGCCGGGTCGGTATCGAGCCGTTCAAGGCCGCCGCCAACGGCGCACGCTTCAAGGTCGAGGAGGTGGCTGCATGAACAAGACGCTTCGACTCATCGCCGCCGAGGACCACGTCGACAACGGCGAGCCGAATGTGCTGCAGCTGCCCAACGACGCCGACCCGCTCGCGATCGAGGTGTGCCTCACGGACGTCGAGCGCATCGACCTGAACTTCCCGAAGTTCACCGATGGCCGCGCCTACAGCCAGGCCTTCCTGCTGCGCCGCCGCCTGGGCTTCCAGGGCGACATCCGCGCCACCGGCGACGTGCTCATCGACCAGCTGGTGCAGATGCAGCGCACCGGCTTCTCGAGCGCGGTGCTGAAGGAAGGCGTCGACGCCTCCGCCGCCCAGCGGCAGTTCGACCGCTTCGCCGCCTTCTACCAGGGCGACGCAGTGCAAGCCACCCCCATCTTCAAACGGGCATGAAACCCACCCCCGTTGCTTGCTCACTGCGTGTCGCCGCCTCCCCCCTCAAGGGGGCAACGCCAGCGGCCCGGCAAAGCCGGTTCCGCGGCGTTCCCCGAAAAGACTGATATGAACGCCATCTCGCTCTACGCCAAGCCCTCTGCCGATTTCGACGACAAGCTCGCCGAGAGCGTGGCGCTGCTGCGCGGCGCAGCGACCGAATTCACGCCGATCACGCAGGCCTCCAGCCTCGGCGCCGAGGACATGGTCGTGACCGACCTGCTGCACCGCTTCCAGGTGCCGGCGGGCGTCTTCGTGCTCGAGACCGGCAAGCTGCACGCCGAGACGCTGGACCTGCTGGACCGGCTGCAGGTGCATTACGGCCGCCAGGTCGATGTCTACCGTCCGATCGAGGCGGATGCCGCCGCCTTCGTCGCCGAGAACGGCGAAGAGGCGATGTACCGCAGCCTCGAACTGCGCAAGGCCTGCTGCCACATCCGCAAGATGGAGCCGCTCGAACGCGCGCTGGCCGGCAAGCGCGGCTGGATCACCGGCCTGCGCCGCGAGCAGTCGGGCGCCCGCGCCGAGGTCGAGTTCATCGAGGAACAGGCCGAGCGCGTCAAGGTCAACCCGCTCGCGCGCTGGACCTGGGGCGACGTCTGGCACTACATCTCGCTGCATGAAGTGCCCTACAACCCGCTGCACGACCAGTTCTATCCGAGCATCGGCTGCGCGCCCTGCACGCGGGCCGTGACCCTGGGCGAGGACTTCCGCTCGGGCCGCTGGTGGTGGGAGCAGGAAAGCGCCAAGGAATGCGGCCTGCACGTGGCGGCCGATGGCAGCCACGAAGGCGAGGAGCCCGCGGCCTTCGAACCCTTATCCGCAGTTTCCGCAGTCTCCGCCGTCTCTCCACTGCCGAACCGCGCCATCCCCATCCGTGCCATCCCGAACTGAACCCCGCCTCATGAACGCCCGTACCGAACCCGATCTGCTGCTGCCGACCACGCAGTCGCTCACGCGCCTGTCCAACACGCAGCTCGATGCGCTCGAGGAGGAAACCATCTTCATCCTGCGCGAGGTGGCGGCCTCCTTCGAGCGGCCGACGCTGCTGTTCTCGGGCGGCAAGGATTCGCTGGTGTTGCTCAAGTGCGCCGAGAAGGCCTTCGGCATCGGCCGGATTCCCTATCCGCTGCTGATGATCGACACCGGCCACAACTTCCCCGAAGTGACGGCCTTCCGCGACGCCCGCGCCAGGGAACTCGGCGCCGAGCTGATCGTGCGCAACGTCGAGGACTCGATGAAGCGCGGCACGGTGCGCCTGGCCCATCCGGACGAATCGCGCAATGTGCACCAGTCGGTCACGCTGCTCGAATCCATCGAGGAGTTCCGCTTCGACGCGTTGATCGGCGGCGCCCGCCGCGATGAAGAAAAAGCGCGCGCCAAGGAGCGCATCTTTTCACACCGCGACAGCTTCGGCCAATGGCAGCCGAAGGACCAGCGCCCCGAGTTGTGGACGCTCTTCAACACGCGTCTCGCACCGGGCGAACATTTCCGCGTGTTCCCGATCTCGAACTGGACCGAGCTCGACGTCTGGCAGTACATCGACCGCGAGCGCATCGCCCTGCCCTCGATCTACTACACGCACAAGCGCGAAGTGATCGAACGCCGCGGGCTGCTCGTGCCCGTGACCGCACTCACGCCGCCGCGCGACGGCGAGCAGATCGAAGTGCGCGACGTGCGCTTCCGTACCGTGGGCGACATCACCTGCACCTGCCCCGTGGACAGCCTCGCAGCCGATGCGGCCGACGTGGTGATCGAGACGCTGGCGGCGGACGTCAGCGAACGCGGCGCAACCCGGATGGACGACAAGACTTCCGAAGCCTCGATGGAAAAGCGCAAGAAAGACGGGTACTTCTAGCTCGCCCCCAGGTTGGGCTCACTGCGTGCAGCCCGCCCACCCCCTACCGGGGGCAACACCAGCGGCCCGGCGGAGCCGGTTCCGCGGTGTTTCACGAACAGGACAGCGCATTGCAGAGAATGAATATGAACGCGACGATTTCAACCCTTGAACAGCATGCCGAGACCGGCGCCGCATTGCGCTTCATCACCTGCGGCAGCGTCGACGACGGCAAGAGCACCCTGATCGGCCGCCTGCTGGTCGACAGCAAGACCGTGCTGCAGGACCAGCTGGCCGGCGTCCAGCGCGGCGGCGAAACCGATCTGGCCCTGCTGACCGACGGCCTTTCGGCCGAGCGCGAGCAAGGCATCACGATCGATGTCGCCTATCGCTACTTCTCCACCGCGCATCGCAAGTTCGTGATCGGCGACGCGCCAGGCCATGAGCAGTACACGCGCAACATGGTCACGGCCGCATCCAGCGCCGACGCCGCCGTGGTGCTGGTCGACGCCACCAAGCTGGCCTGGGCCGCCGAGGTCGGCGACGGCGAAGTGGTCAGGCGCGAACTGCTGCCGCAAACCCGCCGCCACACGCTGCTGTGCCATCTGCTGCGCGTGCAGTCGATCGTCTTCGCGGTCAACAAGCTCGATGCGATCGACGACGCCGAACTCGCGTTCGAGCGCATCGCCGCCGCGCTCTCGAATTTCGCCGAAGCCGCCGGCGTGCAAGTGGCCGCCACGGTGCCGATCTCGGCGCTCAAGGGCTGGAACGTGGCCTCGCGCCATCCCGCCTGGGCCGGCTACGAAGGCCCCAGCTTGCTCGAACTGCTCGAGCAATTGCCGGTCACCGCCCAGGACGAGGCCGTCCCCTTCGCCTTCCCGGTGCAGTGGGTCGAGAAGTTCTCCGCCTCGGCCGACACCTCGCGCGGGCGCCGCGTGTTCTGGGGCCGGGTCGCCAGCGGCCATGTCGAGCCCGGACAGCGCGTCACCGTGCTGCCGAGCAACCAGCACGCCACCGTGGCGCAGGTACTGAGCCACACGCGCGATCCGAAGGCCGTGCATGCGGGTCACAGCGCCGGCATCGTGCTGGACCGGGAACTCGACGTCTCGCGCGGCGACTGGCTGCTGGCGCCCGACGCCTTCGAGCCGGTTCGCGAGATCACCGCGACCGTCGCCTGGCTCGACGACGAGCCGCTGGTCGCTGGCCGGGTGTACTGGGCGCTGCAGGGCCACCGCTGGGTCAAGGCCAAGGTGGCGCGCATCGTCGACCGGCTCAACATCACGACCCTCGATGCCGAGCCCACGGAGCGGCTCGAAGCCAATGCCATCGGTGACGTGGTACTGGCACTGCAGCAGCCGCTGGCCGTGCTGCCATTCACGCAATCGCGCACTCTGGGCTCGCTGATCCTCGTGGACACCGCTTCCCATCGGACCTCCGCCGCAGTGCTCGTGCGGCCCACCGCCACAAAGGCCTAAAATTCGGGGTTTCCCCGATCATTCCCCCCGCTTGCCAAGACCATGACCCACGTCGTCTCCGAATCCTGCATCCGCTGCAAATACACCGATTGCGTCGACGTCTGCCCGGTCGACTGCTTCCGTGAAGGGCCGAACATGCTGGTGATCGACCCCGACGAATGCATCGACTGCGCGGTCTGCATCCCCGAGTGCCCGGTCAACGCGATCTACGCCGAGGAAGACCTTCCGGCCGACCAGCTGGCCTTCATCAAGCTCAACGCCGAACTGGCGCTGGCCGACGGCTGGAAGAGCATCACCAAGCGCAAGCCGGCGCTGCCCGACGCGGAAGAGTGGAAGGACAAGACCGGCAAGATCTCGGAGCTGGTGCGCTGAAGCATGCGCCCCCCACGCTTCGCACTGCGTGTCATCGCTGCCCCCCGAGGGTGCCGCAGGCCGCCTAGGGGCGGCTCGGCGCCGGCCTGATGCCTCCGGTCGAAACCGACGCGCTGATCATCGGCGCCGGACCGGTCGGCCTGTTTCAGGCCTTCCAGCTCGGCCTGCTCGAGATCTCCTGCCACATCGTCGATGCCCTGCCGCGTGCCGGCGGCCAATGCGTCGAGCTCTACGGCGACAAGCCGATCTACGACATCCCGGGCACGCCGATGACCACCGGACGCGCACTGGCGGAATCGCTGCTGCAGCAGATCGCACCGTTCAAGCCGCAATTCCATTTCGGCGAGCAGATCGCGACCCTCGCCCGCCAGCATGATGGCCGGCTGCTGCTGGCCACGTCGCGCGGCAGCTCCTTCCTGGCCAAGACGGTCTTCATCGCCGCGGGCGTCGGCGCCTTCGTGCCCAAGCGCATCGCCGTCGAGGGCATCGAGCGACTCGAAGGCACCAGGCTCTTCTACCATCCCGACACCCTCGATCGCTTCGCGGGGCAATCGCTGATCGTCCAGGGCGGCGACGAGGCCGCGCTCGACACCGCGCTCGCGCTCGCGCCCCTGGCGAAGAAGGTCACGCTGCTCCACCGCCGCGACGTCTTCCAGGCCGACGAGCAAACGCTGCGAACACTGCGCGAGCGCATCGCAGCCGGCGCGATCCACCTGCAGATCGGCCAGCCCGTGGGCTTCGATGACACGCAGCTCCAGGTCGCCACGCCGGACGCGCAGACCGTGGCGCTGCCCTTCGACGCCTTGATCGGCTGCCTCGGCATCTCCCCACGCCTCGGACCGGTCGCTGAATGGGGCCTGGCGCTCGAGCGCAAGCAGGTGCCGGTCGACACCGAGAAGTTCGAGACGCGCGAGCGCGGCGTCTTCGCCGTCGGCGACATCAACACCTACCCCGGCAAGAAGAAGCTCATCGTCTGCGGCTTCCATGAGGCCACGCTGGCGGCCTGGGGCGCCACCGCGATCGTCTTTCCCGACAAGGCGATTCCGCTGCAATACACCACCACCAGCACGCGCCTGCACACGCTGCTCGGCGTCGCGCACTGACCTGCGGCTGCCGCCAGCGCTCGCATCCCCCGGTTCTGGTTCTAATTGCTCGCCGCCCCGATACGCAGGTGCTGCGGCGCGACCTGCGTGGTGGCGGTGCCCAGATCAACGGGCTCTTCGTCAGCGAAGAAGTTGTACACCAGTGTTCCGACCGCCACCAGGATCACGGCAACCACACCCCAGCGAAATGCAATGTCACTGGCGTTCTCGCCCATCTCTGCCTGCTCGGATTTCATGGCGATCCTCCATCCTGATGAGGTCGAAGGCGTGAAACTACGCCTGACCGTTGCAAAGATCTGTCGGACAAGAGCGCAGCGCGCTGTCGAGAAAAAAGCGGGCGCGAGGCCACTGCCGTTGCCTGCGCGGCGCTCGGGCGAGGTGCGCGCCGCTCTATCCCGGCGAAGCGGCTGCCGACCGGCGCCATTCAAGACGCAGTCTGATGGGGGAACGCCTACATCAAGACAAATCGAAAACCTATGCGGGCCGCCCTGCGTTGAGGCGATACATCGATTGCTGGGCTTTGCACACCCGCCGGTAGCCCCAGCCATCCCGGCATGGAGAAACTCATGGCTTCTGATGTCATTTCTTCCGACCGCGTGGAAAACACGAAGGTCTACAACGTCACGGGCGACAAGCTCGGCACGATCGACGACCTCATGATCGACAAGGTATCAGGTCAAGTGCGTTATGCCGTCTTGGAGTTCGGCGGTTTCCTGGGAATGGGAGCGGATCGCTATCCCATTCCATGGAGCATCCTCAAGTACGACACATCGAAGGATGGCTACGTGGTTCCGCTTGACAAGGCCCAGCTGGAAGGCGCGCCGCGCTATTCGACAGATGTTGTGCCTGACTACGACGAGATCTACCGGGCGAACGTCGACAAGTACTACGGCTCCTAGCCGCTTTGGGCCTGCGACACGTTGTTGAGAACCCGCCCCGCGCACGCCCGGCGGGTTCTTTTTCGTACGGCGCCACACGGATCCGTCTGACGGTGCGGAGTTCGGAAGGCCTGATTGCCACTGCTGCGTGAACTGCATTCAAAACGCGTCCCCTTCAGAGCCCGCGCAGACGCGGGCTTTTTTTGTCCGGAACTACAATGCGCGCATTCGCTGGGGGTGCTGGCCCGATCACTCGGGCCGGCTGAGATCACACCCTTTGAACCTGTTGTGCCACTGAGTGATTTTGGTGACTTGAGGTAATCCTCGCGCAGGGAAGCTGGTCCGGCGGCCGCCACGTTTCTCGCGCGGCGGTTCTGCTGCCGGCCTCGCCCACCTGCCAAACAATTTGCATGGGAGCAAATGGATGGCAAGAACGAACGACCCGACTGCGCCGCCCGGGGCCAACGAGGCACTGACGCCGCTGCGCGAATCCGGCCGCGTCTTCCAGTGGCACGACCACATGGCGCTGTGGTTCAGCCTCGGCGTGGGTCTGCTGGTGATGCAGATCGGCGCCTACCTGGTTCCGGCGGTCGGCACCCGCGACGCCGTGCTCGCGATCGCGCTGGGCTCCTGCATCGGCGCCGGCCTGCTGGCCTGGACCGCGCGGCTGGGCTGCGAGAGCGGGCTGGCCAGCGCCGGGCTGATGAACGCAACCTACGGCAGCGCCTTCGCGCGCCTGCCGGTGATGCTCAACATCGTGCAGCTGATCGGCTGGACCACCTTCGAAATCGTGATCATGCGCGAAGGCACCCAGGCGATCGGCGGCCAGGCCTTCGGCGGGTCGCTCGGCGGCCCCCTGGGCACGGTGCTCACCACGCTGCTGTGGGGCGCGGTGCTGCTGGCCCTGCTCGCAGGCTCGATGGTCAAGCTGGTGAGGCGATTCGTGAGCCGCTTCGGCCTGCCGCTGGTGGCGCTGTCGCTGGCCTGGCTGACCTGGCAGTTCGCGACCCGGCTTCATGCCAAGGGGCTGGAGGCTTTCTGGTTGCGGCCCGGCGACGGCAGCATGGGCATGTTCGGCGCCCTCGACCTGGTGATCGCGATGCCGGTCTCGTGGCTGCCGCTGGTGGCGGACTACGCGCGTCACGGCAAGCGCAGCACGGGCGGTCTGGGCGGCGCCTTCAACGGCACCTGGATCGGCTACGTGCTGGCCAACATCTGGTGCTATGCGCTCGGCGTGATGGTGGTGAGCGTCGCCGAACCCGGCACCAACCTGGTCGCGGCCCTGCTGCTGGCGCAGGGTGGCCTGGTGGCGCTGGGGCTGATCCTGATCGACGAGCTCGACAACGCCTACGGCGACGTGTACTCAGGCTCGGTTTCGGCCCACAGCCTGCAGCCGCGCTGGAGCGTGCGCCGCTGGGGCCTGCTGCTGGCCTCGATCTGCATCGCCTTCGCACTGGTGCTGCCGATGCACACGCTCGAACCCTTCCTGCTGCTGCTGAGCTCGGTCTTCGTGCCGCTTTACGGCGTGATCCTCGGACGGCTCGGCACCGGCAACGCACCGGTGCCGGTCGGCACGCGCCGCGTGGACCTGCCGGCGGCCGCGATCTGGATTTCCGGCATCGCGATCTACCACGCCTGCGCGGCCTGGGCCCCTCAGTGGGGCTCGGCGCTGCCGACCCTTGCGATCACCTTCGCGCTGGGCTGGATCACGCGCCAGTCGACGGCAGGCGGACGCTCGGCACTGGCGCAAAGCCGTGGTTGAGGGGACCGTGCCCCGCGCCGACTTTCACATCCGCCCCCGCCGCCATGGCGGCGACCACGTAGCCGCGCGCGCGCTCCACCGCCTGCGGCAGCGCGAATCCGAGCGCCAGGTGGGCGGCGATGGCCGACGACAAGGTGCAGCCGGTGCCGTGCAGGTTGCGGCTCCGGATGCGGGTCGAGGCCAGCTGCAGCCGCTCGCCGTCGGCCTCGGCCAGCAGGTCGACCACGTCGTCGCCCGGCAGGTGGCCGCCCTTGAGCAGCACCGCGCGGGCCCCGAGCGCGAGCAGTTCGCTGGCGGCATCGTCGAACGCATCCACACCGTCGATCGCATGGCCGATCAGCAAGGCCGCCTCGTCCAGGTTCGGCGTGACCACCACGGCACGCGGGAACAATTCGCGCACCAGCACCGCCACCGTTTCGGCGGCGATCAGGCGGTCGCCGCTGGTGGCGATCATCACCGGGTCGAGCACCACGTTCGGCAGTTTGTAGTGGTCGATGGCCCAGGCCACCACTTCGACGATCTCGGGCGCATGCAGCATTCCGAGCTTGACCGCGTCGACGCCGATGTCCTCGACCACCGCCTGGATCTGCGCCTTGAGGAACTCCGGCGGCACGCCGTGAATGCCCGACACGCCCAGCGTGTTCTGGGCGGTCAGCGCGGTGATGGCGGTCATCCCGTAGCAACCCAGCGCCGAGAAGGTCTTCAGGTCGGCCTGGATGCCGGCGCCGCCGCCGCTGTCGGAACCGGCGATCGAGAGTACGCGTGCGTAGCGAGAGAATGCAATGGTCATGTTGAAAATTATCGAGCAGGAAGGCTCCTCCCCAGGTTGCCCGCACGTCGTGTCGGGCGCCCACCCCCTACCCGGGGCAGCCCCGGCGGCCCGGCAAAGCGGGTTCCGCGGTGTTCCTGGAACGGGCAGCGAGATGGCGATGCGTGAAGCACTGCCCTTCCGCTCAGCCGCCGTGCTCGGCGCCGGGCTCATGGGGCGCCTGCTCGCGCTGACGCTGGCGCAGGCGGGCTGCGAGGTCGACCTGTTCGAGGCCGGCGGACCGGAGGCCGAAGGCGCGGCCGCGCGGGTCGCCGCCGCCATGCTCGCGCCGCTCGCCGAATCGGCCGTGGCGCCGCCCGCCGTGGTCCGAATGGGGCACTACGCACTCGACCGCTGGCCGGCGTTGATCGCGCCGCTGGCCGCGCCCGTGTTCTTCCAGCGCGAGGGCACTCTGGTGCTGTGGCACCGCCAGGATGCCGCCGAGGCCGCCCGGCTCAAGCGCGTGCTCTCGCACACCGGCGAGCTGGTGCCCGAGCTGCCCGCCATGCAGGTGCTCGACGCTGCCGGCATCGAGGCCGCCGAGCCTTCGCTGGGCCGGCGCTTCGCGCAGGGCCTGCTGCTGCCCGATGAAGGCCAGCTCGACAACCGCGCGCTGCTCGCCTCGTTGCTCGCCACCTTGCAGGCACTGCCGAAGGTGCGCCTGCACTGGCATTCGCCGCGCACCGTCGACGACTTCGCGCCCGGCGGGCCGGGCCAGCCCGATCGCGTGATCGACTGCCGCGGCCTCGGCGCCAAGCCGCAGTGGAATGCCCTGCGCGGCGTGCGCGGCGAAGTCATCCGCGTGCACGCACCCGAAGTGACGCTGAGGCGGCCGACGCGCCTGGTGCATCCGCGCTATCCGCTCTACATCGCGCCCAAGCCCGACCACCTGTTCGTGATCGGCGCGACCGAGATCGAATCGGACGACATGTCGCCGGCCAGCGTGCGCTCCACGCTCGAGCTGCTGAGCGCCGCCTACGCGGTGCACAGCGGCTTCGCCGAAGCGCGCATCGTCGAGATCGCGACCCAATGCCGGCCGACCCTGCCCGACAACCTGCCGGCCGTGCGCCAGCTGCGCCCGAAGGTGATGCAGATCAACGGCCTCTACCGCCACGGCTTCATGATCGCGCCGGCGATCCTCGACGTCGCAATGGAACTGCTCGCGACAGATTGCTCCGCGCTCGCCGGCCGCTTCGGCCTCGCGACCCGCCTCGAATGACATCCATGAACCTCCGGATCAACGACACGCCCTGCACGCTGCCTGCCGACGCGAAGGTGGCGGACGCCCTCGCGCTCATCGACGCCAAGCCGCCGTTCGCGGTGGCCGTCAACCGCCAGTTCGTGCCGCGTTCGAACTACGCCTCGCATGCCCTGCAGGCCGACGACCGCATCGAAGTGATCCGCCCCGTGACGGGCGGCTGAAAGAGAAGACCATGACCCTTGCCTCCGCCAACGACCCGCTCGTCCTCTACGGCCAGAGCTTCCAGAGCCGACTGCTGCTGGGCACCGCGCGCTATCCATCCCCCGACGTGCTCGAGGCAGCCGTCCGGCGCGCGCAGCCCGCGATGCTCACGGCGTCGCTGCGCCGCCAGACCGCGACCCCGAACGGCAGCGGCAGCGACAACGGCTTCTGGGACCTGCTGCGCCGGCTGGGCGTTCCGGTGCTGCCCAACACGGCCGGCTGTCACAGCGTGCAGGAAGCCATTGCCACGGCCCAGATGGCGCGCGAGTTGTTCGACACGCCCTGGATCAAGCTCGAACTGATCGGCGACGACTACACGCTGCAGCCCGACACGCTGAACCTGGTCGACGCCGCATCGCAACTGATCCGCGATGGCTTCCAGGTGCTGCCCTACTGCACCGAGGATCTGGTGCTGTGCCAGCGCCTGGTCGATGTCGGCTGCCAGGCCGTGATGCCCTGGGCCGCCCCGATCGGAACCGGCCGCGGGCCGGTCAATCCGTATGCGTTGCAGGTGCTGCGCGAGCGGCTCGCGGTGCCGCTGCTGGTCGATGCCGGCCTCGGCCTGCCCTCGCATGCCTGCCAGGTGATGGAGTGGGGCTACGACGGCGTGTTGCTCAACACCGCGGTGGCGCTGGCGCAGGACCCGGTCGCAATGGCCGGCGCGTTTGCCGATGCCGTGCAAGCCGGTCGCTGCGCCCATCACGCCGGCGCGATGGCGGCGCAGGATTCGGCCCAGCCGAGCACGCCGGTGCTGGGCACGCCGTTCTGGCATCACGCGTCTTCCCAATGACCCCCATGACCGACTCCCCTTCCATCGCGCGCGCCATCGTTGCGGCGCATGGGTCGCGCTTCGGCGAAGCGCCGAATGCAACCGCATCGTTCTCCTCGGACGACGTGCTCTACCAGGGCGTGAAGCAAGCCTGCGCAACGCTGGGTTTCATCGACATCGACGCCGAGTGCCTGGCACGCGCGTGGCGAGCGCAGACCGATCGCAGCGGCAACTTCGATCCCGAAGCCTGGCCCGAATCGCCAGCCGATTTCGGGATGCGCCCCTTTCCGCCGACGACGCGCGACGATGCGTTTCCGCCCTGCCCGACGAAGCTCGGCCTCTATGCGGTGCTGCCCGATGCGCACTGGGTCGCACGCATGGCGCGCGCCGGCGTGCCGACGGTGCAGTTGCGCTTCAAGTCCGACGATGCAGCAGCCATCGAGCGCGAGGTGGTCGCGGCGGTCGAGGCGGTGCGCGGCACCGGCGCCCTGCTCTTCATCAACGACCATTGGCGCAGCGCGATCGCGGCGCGCGCCTACGGCCTGCATCTCGGACAGGAAGACCTCGATGCGCTGACGCCCGAGGAACTGAAGACGATTCGGGCCTCCGGCCTTCGCCTGGGCGTCAGTACCCACGGCTACGCCGAGATGGTGCGCGCCGATGGTGCCAGCCCGAGCTACATCGCGATGGGCGCGGTGTACCCGACCACGCTCAAGCGGATGGCCACCGCGCCACAAGGCATCGCGCGACTTGCCGCTTACGCGCGCCTCATGCACGGCTATCCGCAGGTCGGCATCGGCGGCGTCGACGAGCAGCGCATGCCCGAGGTGCTGGCGACCGGCGTCGGCTCGGTAGCCGTGGTGCGTGCCCTGGTGGCCGACCCGGAACCCGAAGCGGCGGCGGCCCGTTTGATGGCGCTCTGCAACGGCGCTTGAGCCCCCGCGCGTCACGACCTTCAAAAAAAGTTGGAGAAAAATGTCGATTCGATCGGCGTCGGCCAAAGAGCCCAAAAAAGGACGCTATAATCTGAGGCTTGTTCCTCGATAGCTCAGTTGGTAGAGCGCCGGACTGTTAATCCGTAGGTCCCTGGTTCGAGCCCAGGTCGAGGAGCCACTACACGCCGCAAGGCCACTGGATGCCCCGCTACTCAAAAGGTAGCGGGGCATTTTCATTTGTGGCACCTTATTTGGCAATCGCCAAACATCCAGTGTGATGAGCCTCCGCGAAGAAGGCCGTCCAGCCCCTGGGCTACTTCGGCAGGGCGTGGCGATCAGGGATTTGGATTGACCGATGAATATGACTGACGAAATGCTCGTGGCCGCGATGAAGGAAGCGGTCAAGCAGGGCCTGGTGCCCAAGCACGCGGCCGACGACGAGGCCTACCTGAAGTACTGGCAGGCCGTCGAAGCGGTCGTGCGCGCAACGCTTGAGGCTGCCATCCGTTCCCGGCTGGAGGAAGACTCCGCCACGTAGGCTATGCAGCCGCGCAGGGACAACCAACGCGGCGGTTGATTGGGGTTCTCCACCAGCCCCGTGGACAGCCCTGTGGAAAACTGCATGCGAAACGTCGGGAATCGACTCCAGATGGGGCTTCCAACGCGATGCCTCAAAAACAGGCACTGTGGCGCCCGGACCGATTCGACTCGCGATGAGGTGATAGACCACGTCGTCCTCTCGGGGCCTTGTACGCGGGCTGGCGTCCGCGCACACTTGCGGCAGACCTTAAGGCCTGGAGGACTTGCAAGATGAAGCAGCACCCGGTCGCGGTCGTCGCGGATGGAGCGGGGAGCCATCCCTCTCCGGCGAAGACAAGACCCTGCATCAAGCTGTCGCGCAATGGGCCCTGTCTGGTCACCGTCGACGACCTGACAAACTCGAAGGGGGAGCGGCTCGATGGGTCGCACGGCATCGCGTTGTGTCGTTGCGGCGCGTCGAAGCGGAAGCCGTTTTGTGACAGCTCTCATATCCGCATCGGGTTTTCGGACGAGCGGCGCCCGGACCACACGCCGGATGGCGTCATGGACTACCCAGGCGCCGCCATCGTCGTGAGTTTCAACCGTCTCCAGTGCTCGGCGTCGGAGCGGTGTGCGAAAGCCCTGCCGCTGGTCTTCCGCGAAGGCCGAACGCCCTGGATCCAGCCGGATCAGGCAGACGCGGAGACCCTCATCGAGGTCGTTCGACGCTGCCCATCGGGCGCGCTTCGATACACACGCGATGGCCAACCCGGACCCAATGACGTGAATGCCCCGAGCATTCGTATCGCACGAAACGGCCCCTATGAAGTTCAGGGCTTTGATCTTGACACCGAGGCTTGGAGCGAAGGCGCCTCGCGTGAGCGCTTTACCCTGTGCCGCTGCGGCGGATCGAAGAACAAGCCGTTCTGCGACGGTACGCACCGGAGCATCAAATTTCAGGACGACGACAACTGAATGTGGGACGGCTTGCCATCGTCTGCTGGCGAGCCCGAGCCGGTTTTCCCGCGACGACGACCGCTTGCCTTGGATCCTCTCAGAAGAGGGATGGCTGCGGAGGTTCCTTCCTGACGCGCCCCGCCTTGGCCTTCGGCTCCTTTGGCGGCGGCGGTTCCGCCGTCATGGCCAGACGCTCGGCCGGGTACTGGTTCATGAAATCCATCGAGCGTTGCGCCGGTGCGTCGAGCCACTCTCCGTACTGCGCCTCCGGCAGGATCACGACCATCCGCTTGTCCTGCTGTTCGAGCGGCCGCTTCAGGTCCGGCCGGTGCATGAGCCGGAACAACGCGTGGTGGTCGGCATTGATCGTCAGCATGGTGAAGCTCAACTCCCAGGCATCCGTCTCCGGATTCCGCCACGGCGCCCACAGACCGGCCACGCCGAGCGTCTCGTCGTTGGCCGCGGTGAACCGCGTCGGGATGAAATCACCCGTGCGCCAGTCAGGCTCGTAGATCGCCTCGCACGGCACGATGCAGTGTCGGGCCTTCGCCCAGGCGTTCTTGAAGCTCGCCAGTTCGCGGACGGTCTCGGTGCGTGCGTTGTAGGTTTGAAGGCCGTACTTGGCGTCCTTCGCAAAGCCGGGCAGCAGCCCGAAACGCGCCTCCACCAGCTCGAAATCCGGCACGGCCTCATCGCCCGATCCGCGCTCGGGCGGCCGGCGGATGATCGGCGCCATCTGCGTGGGGTAGATGTGCAGGCCTCCAGGCGGCGGCTCCCAGTCGGGAGGCAGCGTGATCCCGAAGTGTTTTTCGATCTGCTTGCGGCGCTTCTCGGCCTGGTAGTGGCTGCACATCGGCAGATTGTGCTACTCCAGCAGCGGTTCGAGGCCGGGGGCCTTGTCGACCTCGGAGGGCTTGTAGAGTTTGTGCTGCGCCGCGGGTCCAATGGCGTCCGTGACCACCGCAAGGCGCCAGGGATCCCCTCGCTTTGCGCAGGCGCGCTCTTCGCCCGTGAGCTGGAAGCCTGCCATTCCTGCGACAGTGCCCTTCACCGCGAGCTTGAGCAATGTGGCGCCCTTCTTGTCCGACACCTCGATGTCGTAGCCCAGCTTCTGACCGGCGACGTTCTCGGTCTTGTAGCCGTAGCCCGCGAAGTGACGCGTCAGGTAGTCCATCGCGGCCGCCTGCACCTCTTCTCGCGATGCCTGGCCAGATGGGGCTTCGGGCGCCGCGGCCGGAACGCTGCCCCGCGCCCGTGCGGCCAGCATGTCTTCTTCGGTCGGCAGCCACCCGCGCGGGCCGCGGACCAGGACCGCGATCTTCTGCTCGGGATCCCACGTCGCGATGTGCCACTCCTGGTCGTCCGGCACCCGCATCGAAACCTTGGCAGCCTTGTCGGTCTCCAGATCGGAAATTGCGACTCGATTCGTCTGCAGGACGATCCTCAACCCCTGGCCCGCGTCCAGCGAGCGCTTGAGCAATTGGAGCCGGTCCTTGGCCCGCTGGATTTGCAGCGCACTTCGCTCGCCGCCGGCCAGCCGATGTTGCGTATCCAGGGACTCGAGATAGAACCATCGCCCGCCGGCTCCGATGCTCACGAACTCCGCCCACATGGTGGCGATGACGTTGTCGCCCGTTGCCAGCCAGGCGTGTTCGGACGCCTTCTCGCGCGCATCGAACACACCCATCTTGGCAATGATTTCGACGGGTGTGCGCTTCTCGCCCAGCAGGCGCTTTTCGTTGATGACCGCAAGTACCGCGGGGTCGACTTCTTTGTCCATTCGGAAGAATTCAAGTGTGTTGTGACCGCTTCAAGTATGCCGCGAAGCGCAGTGCAACTCTTCAGCAAATCCGCCATGGGGGATTTGGCGAGATCGCCGGAGTTGCTGTATACGGTGAGGCTGCTTTGGCGTACAAATACGCCGCAATCCAAGGAGTCAACATGCCTGCTTGCAGTCGTTCCGTGGCGGTCGCCATCGCCTTCGGCGCCATCGTCGGTGGTTGCGCCAACTACCAGCCCCCGGCGGTATTCGCCGGCTTCGCCTCGCCGCAGGTGTCGCGCACCAGCTGCATCGACGCCGTCTCCCGCGAGTACAAGGTGCCAAAGGCAAGCGTGACGCCGACCAGCGATGCGAGCACCATGAAGGACGGCATCTACGTCGTCACCCTCAGCATCGGAGCCGGACAACCGGCGATCAACTGCACCGTCAACGAGAACGGCAACGTCTCCGACGTGATTCGCGCGCGCTGAGCGCCGCCCGTTGGGCCGGAGACCGGGTCAGTTCGCGATCCTGGCTTCTTCTTGGAAGCCAGGATCGAACGATGGGTTCGACGCGAGAATCGTTCGATGCGACAACTTCTTGCGATTCTCCTGCTCACCCTGCCTCTTGCCATCCACGCCGCGCCGCAGACTTGCCTTGTCGTGGGCGTTTCGGACGGCGACACGCTCAAGGCGCGCTGCGGCCCGGGCGGACGCTACAAGGCGATCAAGGTCAGGCTCAACAGCATCGACGCGCCCGAGCGGCGCCAGCCCTTCGGCGAGCGCGCCAAGCGGGCCATGTCCAGCCTGGTCTACATGCGAGAGGCCGAACTCGACTGCATCGATGTCGATCGCTACGGACGCAGCGTCTGCAAGGTGATGGTGGCGCCCGCCTCGGCGCCGGGCGGGCCCAAGACGCTGGACGCGGGCCTGGCGATGGTCACCCTCGGGATGGCCTGGTGGTACCGGGCCTATGCCCGCGAACAAACGGCCCAGGAGCGCGGACAGTACGAGTTTGCCGAGGCGCAAGCCAGGGCGAAACGTGTCGGGCTCTGGCGCGACGCCGACCCGATGCCGCCGTGGGAATGGCGCCAGGCTGAACGCGGCGATTGACGCACCGAGTCCAACTCAGTGCTCCATGACGCCATCGCGTGACCCGCGACACATGAAACTGGCGCAGCCCAAGTCCAGGAATACCGCGGAACCGGCTTTGCCGGGCCGCTGGTATTGCCCCCTTGAGGGGGCAGCGCCGCAGGCGCTTCGGGGGTGCTTCATCCTAGTCCCGATCGCCGCGGTCATCCCAATCCCGGCGATGGTGATGCCGATGGCGCCAACGCTCGCCCTGTTCGTAGTAGCCCTGCGCAGGTGCTCCGTAGTACACCGGCGCCGGACGGTAGTACACAGGCGGCGGGTTGTAGTACGCGGGAGGCGCCGGCTGATAGTAGATCGGAGCCGGGCGCGAATAGACCGGTGCCGGCTCGTAGTACACGGGGCCAGGCTCGGCGACGCCGACCGACACACCGGGCACGTTGACGCCGACCGACCAGTTGACCTGGGCATTGGCCGACGCGGCAGCGAAAAGTGCACCGGCGGCCACGACACCGGCAGCGGCCCGTTTGAAGAAAGCAGATCGATCGACGTTCAAGGAGATTCCCCAGATGACGAGGGCGAAAATCGCCCCCTGTGCAGCACACAACGTGCGCCACCTCCAAGGGGCCTACGTCCGCACGGTGAAGATGGTTGCCGAACGTGACAACGGCAACCTGCGCAAGCGCCTTGACATCCGGCTCACCGGCTTGCGAACACCGGCACCGGGCAGAATCGGCGCATGAAAAAACGCCAAGCCGCCGCCGTCGCCCTCCTCCTGCTCCTGGCTCTTGCGGCCTACTGGTACTGGTCGCCCTTCCTGGCCGTTCGCCAGTTGCAGCAGGCGGCGCAGCGCGCAGACGCTGAAGCCTTCAATGCGCACGTCGACTATCCGAAGCTGCGCGAAAGCCTCAAGGGCCAGTTCTCCGTCCTGCTCGCGCAGAAGCTGGGTGCGCCCGGTGATGCGGGCAATCCGTTCGCGGCGCTGGGAAGCCTGATCGGGACCGGATTGGTCAATCAGCTGGTGGATGCGATGGTCCGGCCTGAAACGGTCATGGCCGCGATGCAAAACGGGAAGCTGGGCAAGACGCCTTCCGAGCCCTCGGCTGCACCGACGCCTGCCGGCACGCCGGGCCCTGCAGGCGACGCCGCGCCCGAGAAGAAGGAGAAGGCCCGCTGGGTCATCGACCGCCAGGGCGCCAGCCAGATGACGGCCTATGCGGTCGATCCCGCAAAGCCCGACGAACCGAACGCCGATCGGCTGGCCCTGGTGTTCGAGCGCAGCGGCTTCGTCGACTGGAAGCTCACGGACATCCGGATGCCGCCGTCGACCTTCAGGAAGTAGTCCGGCGCACCCCAGGCCGGCGCCAGGCGTCCCCGTGGCGTGCGATCCACACGAAGTGGGGCCGCGTGAGGTCCCTCACGGCAGCGGCACGCCGCGTATCGTGTCGAGCGACTTCTTGATCTGATCGGCCATCTGGCGCTGTAGCGGCGACGGGTCCCGATGACTGAGCAGGTCGATCAGCCAGCCTCCGGCAACCAGGATCGCCAATGCGCCAAGGGTCAAGACCTCTGAGTCCATGCTGTGCTCCTGCAATCGTCAAGGGTCGGACTGTGCGCCAGAAATGCGCGTGCGGGCATCCTCCAAACGGAGGGTGTTGCCATCCGAAAAGGCGTGCGCTCAGGGTTTCGCGCCGAGCCTTTGCAAATCGATGTCCGTCAGCCGGCCCGGCACGGTCACGAGCCGGAGCGCTTCCGCAGGAGCGATCGGACCGTCCTGCGACAGAAAGCGGATCTGGTAGCCGCCGATCTTGACCTCGTCGCCGTTGCGCAGCACGACGGATTCCATCCGCTCGCCGTTCACGTAGGTTCCGTTGTGGCTCTCCAAGTCGCGCAGCGTGAGCGCGTCGCCCACGGCCTCGAACACGGCATGGGAACGGCTCACGAGCGGGTTGTCCAGCACCAGGTCGCAGCTGTCGGCGCGACCGATGACGAAGGGAGTGTTCGTCACGTTGACCTGCCTGGCCGAGCCATTCTTCTGCAGCACGATCAGTCTTGTCATATCCATGTCCTTTGATTGCTCTGAAGGCGGTGCCCCCTTCCGGCCTATGTCGCTTTGGGGGTGCCCTGCCCCCTTCGGAGAGATTGGCGAAAGCGCGGCAGCCGCGTACCGTCAGGATCATGCAACATCCCTTCACGCTCGCTGCCAGGTTTCTGCTGCCGTTCGCGGCGGTCGGCTTCCATCGCAGGTCCCCGGCGCGCAGCATCGCGCCGACACCGCCGCGGCTGGTGCTGCGTGGCCTGTCCCAGCAATGCACCATCCGCTCGCAGGCGGCGCGGGTGATCGCGGTCACGGCGCTGCATTTCGACGCCCGGGACCACTAAGTTCCAGAGCGCTACAAGACCGAGTGGTCGGTCGTGAACATGCAGGAGTCCGGATCGTCGGACATGGCCGCCGAATGGCCCAAGTCGGGCGAAGCGCTTTCGCCGATGCTCACCGGCGTCTTCGGCTTGCCGAACGGAGCGAGGCCTTGCAGCACGCGAAGTGCCGAGGCCCCCTGGATCAGGGCTTCCGAATAGTCCGGAACCCCTTGTGTCGAACAGTCGACAGGCCGGAATCCCAGGCATTCCTCGGACTCGGCCTGGACTGCTTCCATCAGAACCCAATGGAATTCGTTGGGCTCGAGCTCAAGAACAGTCAGTGCAATATCGCGAAGTGCCACCGGGAAACCCCTTATTAAGTTGTTGCCGGATTGTTACTGTTCGGTGTTTTTCATGCCAAGGCACTTTTGCACGGTGCCTTGACGATGAACCCGCGAACCGGCACTTTGTCGCACTTGGGCCCGCTGCGCGCGGACCTGCTTCAGCCCAGGCGCACCGGCACGAAGATCTTGTTGCCGTCGCGCTGGATCAGCAAGGCCACCGACTTGTCGGCCTTCGCCACCACCTCGCGCACCTGCTCGATGCTCTTCGCCGGCGTGCCGTTGATGGCCAGCAGCACGTCGCCGGTCTGGACCCCAGCCAGCGCCGCCGGGCCGCCGACATCCGCGATCAGCAGACCGCCGTCGACGGCGGCCTCACGCTGCTCCTGCGGCTGCAGCGGGCGCAGTGCGAGGCCGAGCTTGCCCTGGTTGGCGCCACTCTCCTCGTTCTTCGCCACGGTGGCTGGCTTCTCGGCCGCGTCGCCGAGCTTGGCGGAGATTTCCTCGCGCGCGCCCTGGCGCCAGATCTCGAGCGTGATCTTGCTGCCCGGCTTCTTCTGGCCGATCAGCGCCGGCAGGTCGCCCGAAGCGACGATGGATTCGCCGTCGACCTTGCGGATCACGTCGCCCGAGCGCAGGCCGGCCTGGTCGGCCGGGCCGCCCTTCTCGACGTTCGACACCAGCGCGCCTTCGGGCTTGTCCAGCTTGAACGAATCGGCGAAGGCCTGGTTCACTTCCTGCACCGCGACGCCGAGACGGGCATGGGTGGCACGGCCGGTGGCGACGATCTGGTCCTTGACCTGCATCGCGACCTCGATCGGGATCGCGAACGACACGCCCTGGTAGCCGCCGCTGCGGCTGTAGATCTGCGAGTTGATGCCGACCACCTGGCCGCGGGTGTTCAGCAGCGGGCCTCCCGAATTGCCGGGATTGATCGCGACGTCGGTCTGGATGAAAGGCACATAGCCGTCATCGGGCAGCGAGCGGCCCTTGGCGCTGACGACGCCGGCGGTCACGGTGTTCTCGAAGCCGAACGGCGAGCCGATCGCGAGCACCCATTCACCGGCCTTCAGTTCCTTGGTGCTGCCCACCGAGAGCACCGGCAGGTTCTTGGCCTCGATCTTGATCACGGCGACGTCGGTCTTGGGGTCGGAGCCCAGCACCTTGGCGCTGAACTCGCGGCGGTCGGTCAGCTTGACCGTGACTTCCTTGGCGTCCTTGACGACGTGGGCGTTGGTCAGAATGATGCCGTCGGCGCTCAGGATGAAACCCGAGCCCTGACCGCGCACCGGGGTCTCGCGCTGCGGCTGCTGCTGGCCGCGCGGGCCCTGGCCGCCGCCGAAGCGGCGGAAGAACTCGTACATCGGATCGTCCGGGTCCATCTGCGGGCCGCCCTGCGCGCCGGCGGTCTTGGTGCTGCCGGTGACGCTGATGTTGACCACCGCCTGGCCGTCGCGCGCGGTGATGGTGGAGAAGTCGGGCATGGTCACCACCGGGGCGGTGGTGCCGGCGACGGCAACAGCAACAGGTTGCGCCGGCGGCGCGGCCACGGCACGGGCGCTGGTGTAGGCGCCGGTACCGACGGCACCGATCACGCCGGCGGCTGCCAGCGAAAGCACGAGCGCGCGGGGCGAGGTCAAACCGGTTTTCATCAGGAATCCTTTCGAGTGTTGGAACAGAGCACGAAAGGAATGTCGGGCCGGACCCTTAAAAAGGGCTTAAGGCTCGCCCCCAGGTTGCCCGGCACTTCGTGTCCGGGCGCCCACCCCCTACCGGGGGCAACACCAGCGGCCCGGCGAAGCCGGTTCCGCGGTGTTTCACCAACGGGCCTGGCTGCGCCGGCCGGGTCCACGCTCCGCGTCGGCTTGGAGCTAGCTCAGTTCGGGAAGCGCACCAGAACGCGCAGGCCGCCGAGGGGGGAGCGGTCGAGCGACACGGTCGCGACGTGGAGGTCGGCGATCGACTTGACGATCGCCAGACCCAGGCCGCTGCCGGGGGCCTGGGCTTCGCCCACGCGGTAGAAACGATCGAGAACGCGCTCGCGCTCGCTCTCGGGCAAGCCGGGCCCGCTGTCGTCCACGCTCAGCGCGATCCCGCCCGCGCCGGCCGCGATTCCGAGGTCGACGCGACCGCCGGGAGGCGTGTACTTGACCGCGTTGTCGAGCAGGTTGCGCAGCAAGGTGCGCAGCGCTTCGGGCTGGCCCTGCACCATGGCCGGGTCGGCCCGCGCGATGCCGATATCGATGTCGCGCGCCTGGGCCGCGGCCACAACGTCGGAAATGGCCAGGCGTGCCACCTCGGGCAGGCTGACGCGTTCCGGCTGCAGCCCGGCTGCCGCGCTGGCCTCGTGCCGCGCCAGCGCCAGCATCTGCTCGACCAGCCGGGTCGCGCGGTCGATGCCGGCCGCCAGGCGGGCCACGGCGAGTTCGCGGGCCGCGTCGTCGCCCGCCCGCTGCAGGCCCTGGACCTGGAGCTTGAGCGCCGCCAGCGGGGAGCGCAATTCGTGTGCGGCATCGGCGACGAAATGCTTCTGGGCCTCGAAGGCCTGGCGCACGCGCACGAACAGCAGGTTCAATTCGTGCACCAGCGGACGCACCTCCTCGGGCAGGTCGCCTTCGCTGAGCGGTGACAGGTCGTCGGCCTGCCGTGCGGCCACCTGCCGGCGCACGCGCGCCACCGGCGCCAGCGAGCGGCTCACGACCCACCAGACGACCAGCATCAGCAGCGGCGCCGCCAGCACGATCGGGCCGACGGTGCGCAGCGCCAGCGTGCCGGCCATCCGGCGGCGCGCCGCCATGTCCTGCGCGACCTGGATCACCAGTGCGCCGGTCGCCAGCGAAAACACCCGGTAGGTGGTGCCGCGCGCCTGCACGTTCGAGAAGCCGAGCACCGCGCGCTGCGGCAGGGCCGCCTGGGCCGCCGATTCGAAGATCCGGATGCCGTCCAGCGTCCAGACCTGGACGATGAATTCGAAGTTCTCATCGCCGCCGCCAAGGCCGCCGACCGCGGAACTGGGCGGCAGCCCGGCCCGCAGCGACAGTGCCATCTGACGCATGTGGTGGTCGAAGATGCCGTCGGCCTCCTCCAGCACCGCGCGGTAGGCCACGAAGGCCTGCGTGCTGGCCGCGAGCACGATCGCCGCCAGCAGGAACCACAACAGGCGCGCCCTCAGCGATTTCATGGGCCCCCACGCCCTGTGCTGCACTTCCTCGCTGTCCGCCGAAGGGATGCTCGCTGGCTTGGGGCGGCCCGGCCCGGCGCTCGTCATTCCTTGGGCACCATGTAGCCCACCCCGCGCACGTTGCGGATCAGGTCGGCACCGAGCTTCTTGCGCAGCCCATGCACGTAGACCTCGACCGCATTGCTGCTGATCTCGTCCTTCCAGCTGTAGAGCTTCTCCTCGAGCTGGGCCCGCGACAGCACCATGCCGGGCCGGGCCAGCAGCGATTCGAGCACCGCCCATTCGCGCGCCGAAAGCAGCACCGGCCGGCCGCCCACCGTGACCTCGCGCGTGGCCGGATTGACGCTCACGCCCATGTGTTCATAGACTGGCTCGGCCCGACCCGAGGCGCGCCGCAGCAGCGCCCGGATCCGCGCCAGCAGCTCGTCGAGGTCATAGGGCTTGAGCACGTAGTCGTCGGCGCCGGCATCGAGCCCCTCGATGCGCTGCTGGACCGAGTCGCGCGCGGTCGCGATCAGCACCGGCATGCGCTGCTTGCGGGCGCGCAGGGCGCGCAGCACCTCCAGGCCGTCGCGCCGCGGCACGCCGAGGTCGAGCAGCACCAGGTCGTATTGCTGGGTGCGCAGCGCGGTGTCGGCGGCGTCGCCGTCCTTGACCCAGTCGACCGCGTACCGCTCCGCGCGCAGCAGGTCGAGCACGGCTTCGCCGATCATCACGTCGTCTTCGAGCAGCAGCAGTCGCATGGTTCATTGATCCGTGTTGGGCTGCCCGAGATGGTAGCGGCTCACAACAGCGCCCTGACCTCTCGCGCCGCCTCGAACAGGAGCGGCAGCAGGTCGCGGCGCAGGGCCTCCTCCTGATGCCGGCCGCCGGACAGCACCACGTTGAGCGCCGCCACGGTGCGCCCCTGCATGTCGCGCAGCGGCACCGCCAACGCCTGCACGCCGAGTTCGTGTTCCTCGCTGGCGAAGCAGAAATCGTCCTTGCGCGCCTGCGCGATGCACTGTCGCAGCAGGCGTGCCTGGGTGATGGTCTGGGGCGTCAGCCGCGACAGCCGCCGGGCCTTGAGCCACTGCGTGAGCTGGGCCGGGCTCAGTGCGGCCAGCAGCACCCGGCCGGTCGAGGTCGCATGGGCCGGCAGCCGGGCACCGAGATGCAGGCCGTAGGCCAGCACGCGCGTCGGCGCTCCGTAGCTGCCACTGCGCGCGACGATGACCACCTCCTCGCCGTCGAGCACCACGGCCGAGAACGACTCCTGCGTTTGCGCCGCGAGCCGGTTCAGGGTCGGCTGCAGCGCCCGCGGCAGCCGCGACGAGGCCAGGTAGCTGCCCGAGAAGCGCAGCACCTTGGGCGCCATCCAGAAGTAGCTGCCGTCGGTCTCGAGGTAGCCCAGGTGGGCCAGCGTCAGCAGGTGCCGCCGGGCGGCCGCACGGGTCAGGCCAGCGCGCTCGGCCGCCAGGGTGGCGTTGAGCCGCTGGCGCTCGGTGTCGAAGCTCTCGAGCACGGCCATGCCCTTGGCGATGCCCTCGATGAAGTCTGCTTTTGCAATGGTCATGGAACGAACTGTTGCGCGATCATCGCGCAGGTGGTTTCATGATCGCACAGAGCCGCGCATCGCGGCACCCCGGATCGGCCTGACCGCCCTACGCTTGCCCGAAACCGCAACAGGAGACACGCATGCGAACACAAGTCGCCATCATCGGCGCAGGCCCCGCCGGCCTTTTGCTCGGCCAACTGCTCTACAAGGCCGGCATCGACAACGTCATCATCGAGCGCCAGACCGGCGACTACGTGCTGGGACGCATCCGGGCCGGCGTGCTCGAGCAGATCACGATGGACCTGCTGGCGCGCGCCGGCGTCGACAGGCGGGCCAAGGCCGAGGGGCTGCCGCACGAGGGCATCGAGCTGCTGTTCAAGGGCGCCCGGCACCGCATCGACATGCACGGCCTGACGGACGGCAAGCAGGTCACGGTCTACGGCCAGACCGAGGTGACGCGCGACCTGATGGAGGCGCGCCAGGCCGAAGGGCTCACGACGATCTACAGCGCATCCTCGGTCAGCCTGCACGACTTCGACGGCGCCCGGCCCCGCGTACGCTACGAGAAGGACGGCGCCACGCACGAAATCGAATGCGACTTCATCGCCGGCTGCGACGGCTACCACGGGGTCAGCCGTGCCAGCGTGCCGGCCGAGGCGCTTCACACCTACGAGAAGATCTACCCCTTCGGCTGGCTCGGCGTGCTGGCCGACGTGCCGCCGGTGTCGCACGAGCTGATCTACGCCAACACCTCGCGCGGCTTTGCCCTGTGCAGCATGCGCAGCGCCACCCGCAGCCGCTACTACGTGCAGGTGCCGACCGAGGAGAAAGTCGAGAACTGGAGCGACGAGGCCTTCTGGAACGAGCTGCGCCTGCGGCTCGACCCGGAAGCGCGCGAACGCCTCGTGACCGGGCCTTCGCTCGAGAAGAGCATCGCGCCGCTGCGCAGCTTCGTCGCCGAGCCGATGCGCTTCGGGAGCCTCTTTCTGGCCGGCGATGCGGCCCACATCGTGCCGCCCACCGGGGCCAAGGGCTTGAACCTGGCGACCGCCGACGTCGGCTACCTGTCGCGCGCGCTGGAGATCTTCTACCGCGAGAAATCGGCCTCAGCGCTCGACCGCTACTCCGATCTCTGCCTGCGCCGGGTCTGGAAGGCCGAGCGCTTCTCGTGGTGGTTCACCTCGCTGATGCACCGTTTTCCGGACACCGGCGAGTTTGGCCAGAAGATCCAGGAAGCCGAGCTCGACTACCTGGTGCACTCCCGCGCCGCCTCGACCTCGCTGGCCGAGAACTACGTCGGGCTGCCGCTCGAGAATTTCTAGCGCTTCAAAGCTGCGTCCAAACGGACTCGGCCCCTTCCAGGGATGCCGCGGAACCGGCTTCGCCGGGCCGCTGGCATCGCCCCTTTGAGGGGGGCGCCGCAGGCGCTATCGGGGGTGGTCCAAGGTTTCCGCCTGCATCAACTGCCAGACCCGGTCCGGCGTCAGCGGCATGTCCAGGTGCGGCGCCCGCCCGGCCATGCCGTTGCGCGCCAGGGCGTCCGCGACTGCGTTCACCACCGCCGGCGTGGCGCCGATGGTGCCGAGCTCGCCGACGCCCTTCACGCCCAGCGGGTTGTTCTTGCACGGCGTCGACTCGTCCATCTCCATGCGGAACATCGTGCCGATGATGTCGGCGCGCGGCGCCGCGTAGTCCATCAGGCTGCCGGTCAGCGGTTGGCCGGTCTCGGCGTCGTAGACCACCCGCTCGCACAGCGCCTGGCCGATGCCCTGCACTGCGCCGCCTTCGAGCTGGCCGCGCACGATCAGGGGATTGACCACGCGGCCGACATCGTTGACGGAGGCGTAGCTCAGCACGCTGATCTCGCCGGTCGGCGGATCGAGTTCGACTTCGGTGATGTGGCAGCCGTTGGGCCAGGTCGGGCCCGAGACGGTGCTGGTCGAGTCGACGAAGATCTCCCCTTCCGGCTGCTTGCCGGCCAGCGTGAACAGGTCGAGCTGAAGGTCGGTGCCCGCCACCTTGAAGACACCGGCGGCGTAGTCGATGTCGGCGGCGGCCACCTCGAGTTCCTTGGCGGCCAGTTCACGGCACTTGTCGATGGTGCGCTCGGCGCCGACCCGCACCGCCGAGCCGCCGGTGAACAGCGAGCGCGACCCGGCGCTGCCGAAGCCGTCGCCGCGGTCGGTGTCGCCCAGCACGATGTGCACCTGCTCGATCGGCACGCCGAAGGCGTCCACCACCAGCTGCGCCAGCGTGGTCGCGATCCCCTGTCCCATGGCGTTGACCGCCGAGAACACCTCGATGATGCCGTCGGGCCGCACCGAGACCGTGACGCGCTCCTCGAACACGTTGCCGCCGGTCCATTCGAGGAAGGTGGCGATGCCGAGGCCTCGCACCCGCCCCTGCTTCCTCGATTCGGCGGCCCGGGCCTCGAAGCCCTGCCAGTCGGCCAGCGCCAGCGCCTGGTCCATCACCGATTCGAAGGCGCCGGTGTCGTAGACCTGCTTCATCGGGTTGGTGTAGGGCATCTGCTCCGGACGGATGAAGTTGCGCCGGCGCAGTTCGATCCGGTCGATGCCGGTCTGGCGCGCGGCCTCGTCCATCAGCCGCTCGATGGTGTAGATCGCCTCGGGCCGGCCGGCGCCGCGGTAGGCACCTGTCGGCGCGGTGTGTGTCAGCACCGCCTTGAAGTGGAAATCGATGGTCTGGATGTCGTAGACGCTGGTCTGGACCCAGGGGCCGATCAGGAGCTGGATCGCGACCCCGGTACCGGTCGCGTAGGCGCCGACATTCGCGTGGGTCTTGATGCGCAGGCCGAGGATCTTGCCGTCGGCGGCCAATGCGAGTTCGGCCCGGGCCTCGATGTCTCGGCCATGCGAGGTCGAAATGAACTCCTCGCTGCGATCGGCCACCCACTTGACCGGCCGGCGCAGCGCCCGCGCCGCGAAGGCGATCGCGATGTCCTCGGGATAGGCGCCGGTCTTCATGCCGAAACCGCCGCCGACATCGCCCACAACCACCCGCACTTTTTGCTTCGCGAGACCGATCGCGTCGCATACCGAGTCGCGCACACCCGAGGGCATCTGCGTGCTCATGCGGATCGTGATCCGGTCGGAGGCGGCGTCGAAGTCGGCCAGCACGGTGCGCGGCTCGATCGTGAGCGCGACCACCCGCTGGTTGACGACGTCGAGCGCCACCACGTGGCTGGCCTTGGCGAAGGCCGCGGCGGTCGCCTCGGCACTGCCGTGGCGCATCTCGGCGGCGATGTTGCCGGTGGCCGGTTCCCAGACCTGAACCGCGCCCTCGGCGATGGCGCCCTGGAGGTCGACCACCATCGGCAGCGACTCGTAGTCGACCATCACCGCCTCGGCCGCGTCGCGCGCCTGCGAAGCCGTTTCGGCGATCACCATCGCCACCGGCTCGCCCACGAAACGGACCCGGTCGAGCGCCAGCACATGGCGCGGCGGCGTCGCGCAATCGGCGCCATCGGCGCGCTTGAAGGCCGCGGCGCCCGGCATCGGCTTGACGCCGGCCCCGGCCAGATCGGCGCCCGTGAAAACGCCCACCACGCCAGGCATGGCGGCGGCGGCCGCGGTGTCGACCGACGCCAGCCGGGCGTGCGGATACGGGGAACGCACGAAACACAGCCAGGTCTGGCCCGGCAGGGTGAAGTCGTCGGTGTAGCGGCCGGTGCCGGCCAGCAGCTTCTCGTCTTCCAGCCGCCTGACGGCCTGGCCGCTGCCGAAGCGCATGGGGTTCGTGTCAGTAGTCACCATGGTCCTTTGTCTTGATCATTTCTTCGCAAGCGCGACAACGACTATATGGGCTTCCGGAGCATTCGGCATGCGGCCATGCCGAGAGCCTCGAAGCCGTGTATACCTTCGACCATGCAACTGCCCTGGCTCGACCCCGGTGACCCCCTGCCCGATGCCGCCCTCGCCTGGGGCGAATCCGACCCCGTGCCCGGCCTGCTGGCGGCCGGCGGAGGACTGGATGTCGCCAGCCTGCTGCAGGCCTACCGCAGCGGCATCTTCCCGTGGTTCAGCGAGGGCCAGCCCATCCTCTGGTGGAGTCCCGATCCGCGCATGGTGCTCGATGTCTCGCGCTTCGCGCTGCACCGGTCGCTGCGCAAGACGCTCGAGCGCTTCCGGCTCGCCGGGGGCTGCGAGATCCGCATCGACCATGGCTTCGAAGCCGTGATCTCGGCCTGCTCGAAGGCCCCCCGGGCCGGCCAGTCCGGCACCTGGATCCTGCCCGAGATGGTGGCCGCCTACACCGCACTGCACCGTGCCGGACATGCCCACAGCGTCGAGACCTGGATCGACGGCGAACTCGCGGGCGGCCTCTACTGCGTCGCGATCGGGCGCGCGGTGTTCGGCGAATCGATGTTCACGCGCCGGCCCGATGCCTCCAAGATCGCGCTGGCGGCGCTGGTCGCGTTCTGCCGACGGCACGGGCTCGCGATGATCGACTGCCAGCAGAAGACCAGCCATCTCACCAGCCTCGGCGCCCGCGAAATGCCGCGCGAGGACTTCGTGTCGCACGTCGCCCACGCCCGCACGCTGAGCGCCCCTCGTTGGCGCTTCGAGCCCGTATACTGGACCGAACTCCTGCCCGCGCGAACCTCCTTCCCGACGTGACGCACCTCAAGGATCTCCCGCTCCACACGCTGCAGTTCTACGCAACGGCGCCCTATCCGTGCAGCTATCTGCCGGACCGGCAGGCACGTTCGCAGGTCGCCACGCCCAGCCACCTGATCCACAACGACGCCTACTCGGACCTGGTGCTGAACGGCTTCCGGCGCAGCGGCATGTTCACCTACCGGCCCTATTGCGATGGCTGCAGCGCCTGCGTGCCGCTGCGCGTGCTGGTCAACGAATTCAAGCCCACCCGCAGCCAGCGCCGAGCCCGGTCGCGTCATGCCGGCCTGCAGGCGCGGGTGCTCAAGCTGTGCTTCGTGCCCGAGCACTACCAGCTCTACCTGCGCTACCAGAACGGCCGTCACTCGGGCGGCGGCATGGACCACGACAGCATCGACCAGTACACCCAGTTCCTGCTGCAGAGCCGGGTCAACTCGCGGCTCGTGGAGTTCCGCGAGACGCTGCCAGACGGCAGCGCCGGCGCGCTCAAGATGGTGTCGATCCTCGACGTGCTGAACGACGGGCTGTCGGCGGTCTACACCTTCTACGAGCCCGAGCCGGGCGCGGGCTATGGCAACTACAGCGTGCTGTGGCAGATCGACCAGGCACGCCAGCTCGAGCTGCCTCACGTCTACCTCGGCTACTGGATCGAAGGCAGTTCCAAGATGACCTACAAGGCCCGCTATGCACCGCATGAAGTGCTGATCGACGGGCGCTGGCAGGCACCCACCCATTTCACCAAGTAAAATGTCGACCGGCCTTCAACCGCGTTGCACATGAGAAAACCACAATCCGACGTTCCAGCCACGCCCGTGATCCAGGTCATCGAGCGGATGTTCTCGCTCATCGACGTGCTGGCGTCCCGTGAAGAAGCGATTTCCCTCAAGGAGATCAGCGAAAAGACGGGGCTGCACCCATCCACCACCCACCGGATCCTCAACGACCTGGCGGTCGGCCGTTTCGTCGACCGTCCCGAGGCCGGCAGCTACCGGCTCGGCATGCGCCTGCTCGAACTCGGCAACCTGGTCAAGGGGCGGCTCAACGTGCGCGACGCCGCGCTGACGCCGATGCGCGAGCTGCACAAGCTGACCCAGCAGCCAGTGAATCTCAGCATGCGCCAGGGTGACGAGATCGTCTACATCGAGCGCGCCTACAGCGAGCGTTCCGGCATGCAGGTGGTGCGCGCCATCGGCGGCCGCGCCCCGCTGCACCTGACCTCCACCGGCAAGCTGTTCCTGGCGGCGGACGAGCCGCAGCGCATCCGCAGCTATGCCACCCGCACCGGGCTGGCCGGCCACACGCGCAACAGCATCACGCAGCTGCCGGCGCTGGAGCGCGAGTTGTCGAAGGCCCGCCAGTACGGCATCGCGCGGGACAACGAGGAACTCGAACTCGGCGTGCGCTGCATGGCCGCCGGCATCTACGACGATCAGGGAAGGCTGGTCGCCGGGCTGTCGATCTCGGCACCGGCCGACCGGCTGGACGAGGGCTGGCTGCCGAAACTTCAGGCCACAGCCAACGAGATCTCCAGCGCGCTCGGCTTCAAGGCCGACCAGCCGGCGGCCGCCTGAGACATTGCGGGGCAGACCAAGAAACTGCGCAGCAGTTCTTGCTCTGCCCTCAACTGATCAGAAGACCCCGCTCCCCCGCCCTCAGCTCGCAGCGTGCGCGAAGCTCTGCTGCAGGCCGGGGTTGGCGCGGGAGGTGGCTTCGACCCAGCGGCGAACGCGTTCGGCGTCGCCGATGCGGCTGAGCTTGCCGGCCGAATCGAGGAACACCATGATCAGCTTGCGGCCGGCGATCTTGGTCTGCATCACCAGGCATTGACCGGCTTCGGAGATGTAGCCGGTCTTCTGGACGCCGATGTCCCAATCAGGGCTCTTGACGAGCCGGTTGGTGGTGTTGAACTGCAGCACGCGGTTGCCGACTTCCACCTGATATTCCGGCGAGGTCGAGAGCTGACGCACGGTGGCGTCGGCATAGGCGGCGTTCACCAGCAACGCCAGATCCTGGGCGCTCGACTGGTTGCGGCTCGAGAGGCCGGTCGGCTCGACGTAGCGCGTGTCCTTCATGCCGAGCATCTTGGCCTTGGCATTCATGACGCTCACGAACGTGGCCAGCCCGCCGGGATAGGTGCGGCCCAGCGCATGGGCGGCGCGGTTCTCGCTCGACATGAGGGCCAGGTGCAGCAATTCGCCACGCGGCAGCATGGTGCCGATGTTCAGGCGCGAGCGGCTTCCCTTCTCGGTGTCGACATCGTCCTGCGTGATCGTGATCAGTTCATCCGACGGCAGCTTGGCCTCGCTGATCAGGAGACCGGTCATGAGCTTGGTCAGCGACGCGATCGGCAGCACCGCATGGTCGTTCTTGCTGAACAGGACTTCCTGGGTATCCTGGTCGATCACCAGGGCCACGCTGGACTTCAGGTCGAGCGCGTCTTCCGTGCTGTGCAGCCCGGCCATCTGGCCGAAGGATTGGCGCGCCGGCGTGGCGTCCACCACACGGACGATCGAACGGCGCTGCACGGCGACGACGGTCCGGCCGTTTTTCTGCCGGATCGATGCGACCACGTTGCGCCCGCCACTCACCACCTTGTCGGCTTTGTCAACCGTCGCGACTTGCCTGGAGCCTGCCCCGCGCTTCGAAGCCGCGGCCGAGGGCGCTGCTTTTCGCTTCGCATCCTCGCTCACCGACGTCTTCTTGGAAGCTTTCTTCGATTCCGTCGCGGCGTTCGCGCCGGGCAAGAAAAACGCCGTGGCGCAGAGCACGACGGCGGCGAGGCGAAGGGCGGGAAGGAACCGCTGGCTGGAAACTCGGTAGGAACGGGCTTCAGACATTTAATATTCTCCAGCGGCGACAAAAGGTCACCACAGTGTATCGAAATCAAAAAAGACACGCAATATCAGTTACTTGCACCCTCTTCTTCAATCGAAAACAAGGAGCACCGTAAAACCTAACCTTGTGCAGCAACTCTCTCAGCTTGGCTCTGTAACTTGTTGAGAGCACTTATGTATGCTTTTGCCGACGCGACCACGATGTCGGGGTCGGCACCGACCCCATTGACCACCCGGCCGGCATTCTGCAAGCGCACTGTCACCTCCCCCTGGCTCTCCGTCGATCCGCTGATCGCATTGACCGAATAAAGCACCATTTCGGCCCCGCTCTTCACATGGGACTCGATCGCCTTCAGTGACGCATCCACGGGACCGTTCCCGTCGGATTCGCCGGTGACCTCTTTGCCCTGCACAGTGAACACGATCCGCGCGTGGGGGCGCTCACCTGTTTCACTATGTTGCGACAAAGATACAAAGCCGAACTGCTCAGCAACGTGCGAGAGTGCCTCGTCGCTGACAAGCGCGAGGATGTCTTCATCAAATATTTCGCTCTTGCGGTCGGCGAGCTCCTTGAAGCGCGAGAACGCGGCGTTGATGTCGGCCTCGCTCTCCATTTCGACGCCCAGATCCTGCAGCCGCTGCTTGAAGGCATTGCGGCCGCTGAGCTTGCCCAGCACGATCTTGTTGGCGCTCCAGCCGACGTCCTCGGCGCGCATGATCTCGTAGGTGTCGCGGGCTTTCAACACGCCGTCCTGGTGGATGCCCGAGGCATGGGCGAAGGCGTTGGCGCCCACCACTGCCTTGTTCGGCTGCACCACGAAGCCGGTGGTCTGGCTGACCATGCGGCTGGCGGCCACGATGTGGCGCGTGTCGATGCCGACATCGAGCCCGAAGTAGTCCTTGCGGGTCTTCACCGCCATCACGATCTCCTCGAGCGAGCAGTTGCCGGCGCGCTCGCCCAGGCCATTGATGGTGCATTCCACCTGCCGGGCGCCACCGATCTTCACGCCGGCGAGCGAATTGGCCACCGCCATGCCGAGGTCGTTGTGGCAGTGGACCGACCAGACGGCCTTGTCGCTGTTCGGGATGCGCTCGCGCAGCGACTTGATGAAGTTGCCGTACAACTCGGGAACCGCATAGCCCACGGTGTCCGGCACGTTGATGGTGGTCGCGCCTTCGTGGATGACGGCTTCGATCACCCGGCAGAGGTAGTCGGGGTCGCTGCGATAGCCGTCCTCGGGGCTGAACTCGACGTCGGCCACCAGGTTGCGCGCGAAGCGCACCGCGAGCCGGGCCTGCTCGAACACCTCGTCGGGCGTCATGCGCAGCTTCTTCTCCATGTGCAGCGGCGAAGTCGCAATGAAGGTGTGGATGCGCCCGTTGGCCGCGCCCTTGAGCGCCTCGGCCGCGCGCGAGATGTCGCGGTCGTTGGCGCGCGACAGGCCGCACACGGTCGAGTCCTTGATCGCGTGGGCGATCGCGCTGACCGCGTCGAAGTCGCCGTTCGAGCTGGCCGGGAAGCCGGCCTCGATGACATCGACCCGCAGGCGCTCGAGCTGGCGCGCGATGCGCAGCTTCTCGTCCTTGGTCATGGAGGCGCCGGGCGACTGTTCGCCGTCGCGCAGGGTGGTGTCGAAAATAATCAGTTTGTCGGCCATCGTGGATCTCCTAGGCGGGTTCAGCCATCGATTGTGCGCTGTGCGCGCCCTGGGCCCGCGCCCGGGCCAGGCCCGACACGACGGCCTTCAGCGAGGCGGAAATGATGTTCGCATCGACGCCGACGCCGAAGAGCGTGATCGATTCGTCGACACGCAGTTCGAGGTAGGCCACCGCCTGGGCGTCGGCGCCGGCGCCGATCGCGTGCTGGTGGTAGTCGATCACGTGGATCGCGTGCCCGGTGGCGCTGGCCAGGGCATGGATGAAGGCGTCGATCGGTCCGTTGCCGCGGCCTTCGATGGCGCGGATTTCTCCTTCCCATGGCAGGTCCGCGCGCAGCAGCACCGAGGCGCCGGCGCCCTCGCCCTGCTCTTCGAGCACGCGGTGCTGGGGTCCGGCTGCGTCGCGCAGGCCGTACTCGCGCTCGAACAAGGCATGAAGATCGGCCGCGGTGAGCTCCTTGCCGGCGACGTCCATCACGCGCTGCACGGTCTGGCTGAACTCCATCTGCAGGCGGCGCGGCAACTCGAGGCCGTATTCGCTCTCCAGCAGGTAGGCGATGCCGCCCTTGCCGGACTGGCTGTTGACACGGATCACGGCCTCGTAGCTGCGGCCGACATCCTTCGGATCGATCGGCAGGTAGGGCATGTCCCAGAGGTCGCCCTCCCGGCGGGCGCCGAAGGCCTTCTTGATCGCATCCTGGTGCGAGCCCGAGAACGAGGTGTAGACCAGGTCGCCCACATAGGGGTGGCGCGGGTGCACCGGCAACTGGTTGCAGTGCTCGACCGTGGCCCGGATCTCGTCGATGTTCGAGAAGTCGAGTTCGGGCGAAACGCCCTGGGTGTAGAGGTTGAGCGCGACGTTCACGAGGTCGAGATTGCCGGTGCGCTCGCCATTGCCGAACAGGCAGCCTTCGAGGCGGTCGGCGCCGGCCATCAGCGCGAACTCGCCGGCGGCGGTGCCGGTGCCGCGGTCGTTGTGCGGGTGTACCGAGAGCACGATCGCTTCGCGCCGCGCGAGGTTGCGGTGCATCCACTCGATCATGTCGGCGAAGATGTTCGGCGTCGAATGCTCGACCGTCGACGGCAGGTTCACGATGCACTTGCGCTCGGGCGTCGGCGCCCAGACCTCGGTCACCGCATCGACCACGCGCTTGGAGAACGCAAGGTCGGTGCCCGAGAACATCTCGGGCGAATACTCGAAGGTCCAGTGCGTGTCCGGCTGCTTCGCGGCCAGCTCACCGAACATCCGCGCGTGCGTGGTCGCAAGTTCGACGATCTGATCCTCGTCCATGCCGAGCACCACGCGACGCATCACCGGCGCCACCGCGTTGTACAGGTGCACGATGGCACGCGGCGCGCCCTGCAGGGACTCGAAGGTGCGCGCGATCAGCTGGTCTCGCGCCTGCGTGAGCACCTGGATGGTCACGTCGTCGGGGATGCGGTCTTCCTCGATCAACTTGCGCACGAAGTCGAACTCGACCTGCGAAGCGGACGGGAAGCCCACCTCGATTTCCTTGAAGCCAATCGCCACCAGCGTCTCGAACATCTTCATCTTGCGGGCGATGTCCATCGGCTCCACCAGCGCCTGGTTGCCGTCGCGCAGGTCGGTCGACAACCAGATCGGCGCGCGGGCCAGCACGGCGTCGGGCCAGGTGCGGTCCTTCAAACCGATCGGAGCGAAGGCGCGGTACTTGCGGTTGGGTTGCTTCAACATCTTGGATTACTCGCTGTGGTTGGAATCCACCAGCAACCCCAAACAAAACGGCCCGTTGCTGGTGCGAACGGGCCGTGGTGAGGGATTTGCGCGCGCGCTCTACCGTCTCCGCCCGAAGGGGATCAGTAGTAGGGCCAGCGAAATCTTGTTCATGAGAGAAAGAATATAGCACACCCCCAGGTTGGCTCACTGCGTGTAGCCGCCCACCCCCTTGCAGGGGGCGCAGGCAGCGGCCCGGCGAAGCCGGTTCCGCGCCTGCCCACCAACAGGCGTGCTGCGCTGCGCGCAGCCGCCGAAGGCCGAAGAAGCGGAGTAAGTTTGTCGCGGCCGGCGCAGCCAGGCCTGTTGGTGAAACACCGCGGAACCGGCTCTGCCGGGCCGCTGGTGTTGCCCCCGGTAGGGGGTGGGCGCCCCGACACGCAGTGCGGGGCAACCTGGGGGCGAGCTAGTTATGCAATCCGCGTTCGTCGGGCTCGTCGGTCGAGATGCTGATCACGCTCACCTGCTGACCCTTGGCCTTGCGCCAGGCATAAACCACGTAGCCGCTCAAGCCATAGGCGACGAAGACCCCGAACAGCACGGTCGGCGGATGGATGTTGATGACCGCGATGCCGAGCGCGATCAGGACGATCACCGCGAAGGGCACGCTCTTCTTCATCTGGATGTCCTTGAAGCTGTAGAACGGCGCGTTGGTCACCATCGAGAGCCCGGCATACAGCGTGAAGCCGAAGGTGATCCAGGTGATCTGGTTCCACGAGAGGTACAGCACCTCGCCGCCGCGCTTTCCCCATTCGGTCATGAGCCAGATGAAACCCGCCACCAGCGCCGCCGCTGCGGGCGACGGCAGGCCCTGGAACCAGCGCTTGTCGACCACGCCGGTGTTGACGTTGAAGCGCGCCAGCCGCAGCGCCGCGCAGGCACAGTAGACGAAGGCCGCGATCCAGCCCCAGCGGCCCAGGCCCTTGAGCGACCATTCGTAAGCGATCAGCGCGGGCGCGGCGCCGAAGGACACCATGTCGGACAGCGAATCCATCTGCTCGCCGAACGCGCTTTGGGTGTTGGTCATGCGGGCCACGCGGCCATCGAGGCTGTCGAGGATCATCGCGGCGAAGACGCCGAGTGCCGCAAGGTCGAAGCGCGCATTCATCGCCATCACGACCGAATAGAAACCGCCGAAGAGCGCCGCCAGCGTGAACAGGTTGGGCAGGATGTAGATGCCCTTGCGGCGCTTGCGCGTGGGCACCTCGTCGGGAAGCGTGTCGTCATGCATGGGGTCGGCCTCCAGCGCAGAAGGGGCTCAGGTACGGGGCAGGACGGGGGGTGGCAAACATCGGTGGCAGTGTAGTTCAGGCGCAACGCGCGCCTCCATGAAAAAGGGCCACCGCGTGGTGGCCCTTCTGGCGTCGGAAGGCTCCGATCAGTTGCGGGTCTGGTCGACCAGCTTGTTCTTCTTGATCCAGGGCATCATCGCGCGCAGCTGCTCGCCGACGACTTCGATCTGATGCTCGGCATTGATCCGGCGACGGCTGATCAGCGCGGGCTGGCCGGCGGCGGCTTCGAGCACGAAGCTCTTGGCGTATTCGCCGGTCTGGATGTCCTTCAGGACCTGCTTCATGACCTTCTTGGTCTCTTCGGTGACGATGCGCGGACCCGTCACGTACTCGCCGTATTCGGCGTTGTTCGAGATCGAGTAGTTCATGTTGGCGATGCCGCCTTCATAGATCAGGTCGACGATCAGCTTGAGCTCGTGCAGGCATTCGAAGTACGCCATTTCGGGCGCGTAGCCGGCTTCCACCAGCGTCTCGAAGCCGGCCTTGATCAGTTCGACCGTGCCACCGCACAGCACGGCCTGCTCGCCGAACAGGTCGGTCTCGGTCTCTTCGCGGAAGTTGGTCTCGATGATGCCGGCCTTGCCGCCGCCATTGGCGGTGGCGTACGACAGCGCCAGGTCGCGCGCCTTGCCGCTCTTGTCGGCATGCACGGCGATCAGGTGGGGCACGCCGCCGCCTTGGGTGTAGGTGCTGCGCACGGTGTGGCCCGGAGCCTTCGGAGCGACCATCCAGACATCGAGGTCGGCGCGCGGCTGCACGAAGCCGTAGTGCACGTTGAAGCCGTGTGCGAAGACGAGCGAAGCGCCTTCCTTGATGTTCGGTGCGACGTCGTTCTTGTAGACGCTGGCGATCTGCTCGTCGGGCAAGAGGATCATGACCACGTCGGCCGACTTCACCGCGTCGGCCACTTCGGCCACCTTGAGGCCGGCCTTGCCGACCTTGTCCCACGATGCGCCGCCCTTGCGCAGGCCGACCACGACCTTGACGCCGCTGTCGTTCAGGTTCTGCGCGTGTGCATGGCCCTGGCTGCCGTAGCCGATGATCGCAACGGTCTTGCCCTTGATGAGGCTCAGGTCCGCGTCCTTGTCGTAATAGACTTTCATGAGAGTGCTCCTTCGTTGATTCGGTGGTGTGTGGATGGATGGGTTCAGACGCGCAGGATGCGCTCGCCGCGGCCGATGCCGCTGGCGCCGGTACGGACGGTCTCGAGGATCGCGCCGCGATCGATCGCTTCCAGGAAGGCGTCGTTCTTGCCGTGGTCGCCGGTGAGCTCGATGGTGTAGCTCTTGTCGGTCACGTCGATGATGCGGCCGCGGAAGATCTCGGCCATGCGCATCATTTCTTCGCGCTCCTTGCCGACCGCGCGCACCTTCACCATCATGAGCTCGCGCTCGGTGTAGGCGCCTTCGGTCAGGTCGACCACCTTGACGACCTCGATCAGCCGGTTCAGGTGCTTGGTGATCTGCTCGATCACGTCGTCCGAGCCGGCGGTGACGATGGTCATGCGCGAGAGGCTCGGGTCCTCGGTCGGCGCGACGGTCAGCGATTCGATGTTGTAGCCGCGGGCCGAGAACAGGCCGACGACGCGGGAGAGTGCACCGGGCTCGTTCTCGAGCAGCACGGCAATGATGTGTTTCATGTCAGCAGGACTCCTCTTTTCGCCGCCCTCCCCCGCGCACGGTAATGCGCGGGCTCGACAAGCAATAGATTCGCCAGGAAAAAAGTTAATGAAGGAGCCGAGTCCGCGCAGCGGACCGGCTTATCGTCTGTTAGAGGTCTTCGGACCCCAGCAGCATCTCGGTGATGCCCATCCCCGCCTTGACCATCGGGAACACGTTCTCGGTCGGGTCGGTGCGGAAATCCATGAACACGGTGCGGTCCTTGAGCTTGCGCGCCTCGCGCAGCGCCGGCTCCACGTCCTGGGGCCGTTCGATCAGCAGGCCGACATGGCCGTAGGCCTCGGCCAGCTTCACGAAGTTGGGCAGCGCGTCCATGTAGCTGTGGCTGTAGCGGCCCGAATACTCGATCTCCTGCCACTGGCGGACCATTCCGAGGTAGCGGTTGTTGAGCGAGCAGATCTTGATCGGCGTGTTGTACTGCAGGCAGGTAGAGAGCTCCTGGATGCACATCTGCACCGAGCCTTCGCCCGTGATGCAGAACACCTCGGATTCAGGCTTGGCCAGCTTGATGCCCATCGCGTACGGAATGCCCACGCCCATCGTGCCCAGGCCGCCCGAATTGATCCAGCGGCGCGGCTCGTCGAAGCGGTAGTACTGCGCGGCCCACATCTGGTGCTGGCCGACGTCGGACGTGATGTAGGTATCGGCATCCTTGGTCATGTTCCAGAGCGTCTCGACGACGTACTGGGGCTTGATCACATCCTTGTTGCCGCGGTCGTACTTGAGGCAGTCCTTGCCGCGCCATTCCTCGATCGTGCTCCACCAGCTGGCCAGCGCCCCGGCGTCGGGCCGGACCGTGCTCTCGCGGATCATCGAGATCAGCTCGGTCAGCACGTCCTTGACGTCGCCGACGATCGGGATGTCGACCTTGACGCGCTTCGAAATGCTCGAGGGGTCGATGTCGACGTGGATGATCTTGCGTTCGTTCTGTGCGAAATGCTTCGGGTTGCCGATCACGCGGTCGTCGAAGCGCGCGCCCACGGCCAGCAGCACGTCGCAGTTCTGCATCGCGTTGTTGGCTTCGATGGTGCCGTGCATGCCCAGCATGCCGAGGAACTTGCGGTCGCTGGCCGGATAGGCGCCCAGACCCATCAGCGTGTTGGTGACCGGGTAGCCGAGCATGTCGACCAGGGTGCGCAGCTCGTTGGTGGCGTTGCCGAGCAGCACGCCGCCACCGGTGTAGATGTAGGGGCGCTTGGCCGTCAGCAGCAGTTGCAGCGCCTTGCGGATCTGGCCGCCGTGGCCCTTGCGCACCGGGTTGTACGAGCGCATCTCGACCTTGTCGGGATAGCCGCTGTAGGGGGTCTTCTTGAAGGAGACGTCCTTGGGCACGTCCACCACCACCGGGCCCGGACGGCCGCTGCGTGCGATGTGGAAGGCCTTCTTCATCGTCATCGCCAGATCCTTCGGATCCTTGACGAGGAAGTTGTGCTTGACGATCGGCCGCGTGATGCCGACCGTGTCGCATTCCTGGAACGCGTCGAGCCCGATCGCCGCCGTCGGCACCTGGCCCGAGATGATCACCATCGGGATCGAGTCCATGTAGGCGGTGGCGATGCCCGTGACCGCGTTGGTCAGGCCCGGCCCCGAAGTGACCAGCGCGACGCCGACGTCGCCGGTGGCGCGGGCGTAGCCGTCGGCCGCGTGGACGGCGGCCTGCTCGTGGCGCACCAGCACGTGCTGGATGGTGTCCTGCTTGTAGAACGCGTCGTAGATGTAGAGAACCGCGCCGCCGGGATAGCCCCAGACGTACTTGACACCTTCGGCCTGCAGTGCCTTGACCAGCACTTCGGCGCCCATGAGTTCTTGGGGTTGATTGCCCATCCCTGAGGATGCGGCTGCTGCGGAAGCGAGTTCCGCCTTCGAGATTTCCATGATGAACCTTTGTGTTTTTTCGGGAACGAAAAACCTTGGGTGCCCCTTCGCCAGCTCTTTTGAAGCCGCGTCAGGACTTGAGGCCACAGCCATGGGCGTATCTGTATACCGCCGGACCGTGACCCGTTTGCCTTTTGACTTGCAAGGCGAATTATGACACCGGATCGGCGCCTCGCGGCTGGCCCCGGGCCCGATCCGGGCGCAGAGGCATAATCCGCGCGACAAAAAGACAAACGTCCCAGAGACACCTCCCCACGCGGCGCAGTTCCCCTGCGCCGGATTCGCTTGGCCACTGAACAAGAACTTTCCGATTTCCTGAAGAGCGTCGAAAGACGCGCTTTCAAGCGTTCCGTCTACCACGTGCGGGACGAGGAAGCGGCGCTCGACATCGTCCAGGACAGCATGATGAAGCTGGCCGAGCACTATGGCGACAAGCCGGCCAACGAGCTGCCGATGCTGTTCCAGCGCATCCTGTCGAACTGCACGCTCGACTGGTTCCGCCGGCAGAAGACGCGGCGGGCGCTGTTCTCCAACCTGAGCGACTTCGAATCGACCGACGACGACGGCGACTTCGACCTGCTCGAGCACGTCCAGTCCCCCACCGACACGCGCGAGACCGAGAGCGCCGAAGACACCACCCGAAGGGCCCAGATCTTCCACGAGATCGAGGAGCAGATCGCCGCTCTGCCCGGGCGTCAACGCGAGGCCTTTCTGATGCGTTACTGGGAGGACATGGACGTCGCCGAGACGGCCGCTGCGATGGGGTGCTCCGAAGGGAGCGTCAAAACCCATTGTTCGCGGGCCGTGCACGCCTTGAGCAAGGCGCTCAAAGCCAAGGGAATTTCGCTATGAACACACCAAACACTGCCCCGCCAGGGTCCGCCGTTGCCTTCGAAGAGCAATTCGGTCGCCGGGTCGCCGCGCGCCTGTCTGCCGGCAATCTCGAACTCTCGCACGAGGTCGGCGAACGCCTGCGGGCCGCCCGCGTGCAGGCGGTGGCGCGCCGCAAGACGGAGCCGCAGTTCAAGTCGGCACCGGTGGTGGTCTCCAGCGGAAGGGCAGCGGCCCTCGGCGGTGGCTGGTGGACCCGCATCGGCTCGGTGCTGCCGCTGGTGGCACTGGTCGCGGGCCTGATGGTGATCAGCGTGATCCAGGAAGAACGCCGCACCAACGAACTGGCGGAAGTCGACTCCGCGCTGCTGACCGACGACCTGCCGCCCGCTGCGTACACCGATCCCGGCTTCGCGCAGTTCCTGAAGACCAGCGACGCTGCCGAGCGCTGACTCCCCGCTTCGAATGCTGCGTTCTCTCCTCCCTTGCGCACAGGCGCTCCAGCCGGTGTACGCCTCGATGTCGGCAGCGCCTGTCTGGCTCGCCGCGCTGCTGACGCTGGGCGGCTTCGGGCTTGTGGCCGCCACGCCTGCCGGGGCGCAGCCCCTCAAGGCACAGACCCAGGCCACGAAGCCCCCGTCCAAGCCGACCTGGCGCGACCTGAGCGCCCGCCAGCAGCGAGCGCTGGAACCCCTGGCCTCCAGCTGGGACGAGTTGACCGAACCACATAAGCGCAAATGGCTCGTGATCGTGCGCGATTACGCGGAAATGTCGACCGCAGACCAGGAGATCCTGCATAGCCGCATGAAGGAATGGTCCAAGCTGAGCAACCGGGAGCGCGCTCAGGCCCGCCTGAATTTCGCCGATGCGAAGCAATTGCCCGCGGATGAGCGCAAGGCCAAATGGGAGGCCTACCAGGCACTCAGCGACGAGGAAAAGAACCGGCTCGCGGCCAGCGCCAGCCCGAAGGTGACGCCGGGTGCGGCCGCCACGATCCGGCCGGTGCCGGCGCAGAAGCTGGCGCCGGTGCCCTCGGCCGGTGCCGACGGCCAGCATGCGCCGCGCATTCAGCTCGCACCACCGCCGGCCGCCGCGCCGCCGGTGGCAGCAACGCGTCCGCCGGTTCCGGCGCCCTCTTCCGCCCCGGTCGCCGCCGAAGCGCAGGTGCCGCCGCCCGCCGCGAATACACCTGCCGCGGAGCCTCCGGTCACCTCGACGCCACCGGTTCGCTTGACCGAGCAACCCTCTTCGGCGCCCTGATCGGACACATGGCCCCCAGTTCCCCCGGCAACGCCGGACCCCACCCGGCCGCGACCGGAGACTCCACCGATCGACAACCCATGCACCTGGCCGCGCCCGGCCTCTGGCGCCGCATGGCCTGCTGGCTCTACGAGGGCATGCTGCTGTTCGCGGTGGTGTTCGTCGCCGGCTGGCTCTTCAGCACCCTGGGCCAGATGCGCGACGCGATGGATTCGCGCCGGCATCTGCTGCAGGCCTTCCTGTTCGTGGTCTTCGGCGTCTATTTCGTCTTCTTCTGGACCAAGGGCCAGACGCTGGCCATGAAGACCTGGGGCATCCGCGTGGTCGATCGTCATGGCAAGGCGCTGACCCAGGGGCGCGCGCTGCTGCGTTACCTGCTGAGCTGGGTCTGGTTCCTGCCGCCGCTGGCCGTCATTGCCCCCTTCAAGCTCGGCGGCGGCGAAGCGTCGGTGCTGATCCTCGGCTGGGTCGCGGTCTGGGCCCTGCTTGCCCGCTTCCATCCCGAGCGCCAGTTCTGGCACGACGCCTGGGCCGGCACCCGCCTGATCGCATCCAGGCCGATGAGCCGGCGATGAGCGGCACCGACCCCGCCAATCCGCAGGCCCTGCGGCGTGGCCTGACCCGCGTCTGGCATGCGGCGCTGATCTCGGTGAATGGTTTTCGCGCCGGCTGGCGCGAGGCCGCCTTCCGCGAGGAAGTGTTCTGCGCCATCGTGATGATCCCGGCCGCCTTCTGGGTCGGCCGCAGTTGGGTCGAGGTGGCGCTGCTGGTCGCCACGGTGGTGCTGGTGCTGATCGTCGAACTCCTCAACAGCGCGGTCGAAGCCGCCATCGACCGCATCGGCCCGGAATGGCATTCGCTGTCGAAGGCCGCCAAGGACCTCGGAAGCGCTGCCGTGCTGCTGTCCATTTTGCTGTGCAGCGGCGTCTGGATCGCGGCACTGTGGCAACGCTTCACATAAGCGCGGCATCATTGCGGGATGACTCCCTCTTTTTCGATATGCGTGTATTGCGGCTCGCGCCCCGGCGAGCGACCTGAATTCACGACCGTGGCGCAAGCGGTCGGCCGCTGGATCGGCGAGCGCGGCGGACAACTGGTCTATGGCGGTGGCCGGACCGGCCTCATGGGCACCGTGGCCGAGGCCACGCGTGCAGCCGGCGGCYGCGTGGTCGGCATCATCCCGAAAGCCCTGGTCGACAAGGAACTCGCCAACCGCCAGAGCGACGAACTGCATGTGGTCGACACGATGCACGAGCGCAAGGCCATGATGGGCGAACGCGCCGACGCCTTCCTGGCGCTGCCGGGCGGCATCGGCACCTTCGAGGAACTGTTCGAGATCTGGACCTGGCGCCAACTCGGCTACCACGACAAGCCGGTCGGCATCCTCAACGTCGGCGGCTATTACGACGGCATGCTGGCCTTCCTGGCCAACAGTGTGCGCGAAGGCTTCATGAACGACTGGCAGATGGACCTGGTGCGCACCGGCACCGACACCACCGCCCTGCTGGAAGCCCTGGCCGAAGAGGCGAGCCGTCACCCCAAGGGGGACAAACTCGCAGAAGTCCTTTGATCGCGCGGGGGCCGGCGCAGCCAGGCCCTCGTTGGTGGGACACCGCGGGCCCGGCTTCGCCGGGCCGCCGGTGTCGCCCCCGGTATGGGGTGGGCGCCCGGACACGAAGTGCCGAGCAACCTGGGGGCGAGCTTATACAGCGGCTTCGTCTTCTTCGCCGGTGCGGATGCGCACGACGCGCTCGACGTTCGTGACGAAGATCTTGCCGTCACCGATCTTGCCGGTGCGCGCGGCGCTGACGATGGCGTCGACGCAGCGTTCGACGTCCGCCTCGTTGACCACCACTTCGACGCGCATCTTGGGCAGGAAATCGACCACGTACTCGGCGCCGCGGTAGAGCTCGGTGTGCCCCTTCTGTCGGCCGAAGCCCTTGACTTCGGTCACGGTGAGCCCGGTGACGCCGACCTCGGCCAGGGCCTCGCGCACGTCATCGAGCTTGAACGGTTTGAGGATGGCGGTGATTTGCTTCATACGGTCTTTCTTCCGGCGGTTTCGTTGAACTTGCTGGTGATAGGGTAGCGCCAATCCTTGCCGAAGCTGCGATGGGTGACGCGGATACCCACCGGCGCCTGGCGTCTTTTGTACTCGTTGATCTTGATCAGGCGGGCCACCCGCTCGACCACGGCGCGCTCGTAGCCCGCCGCGATGATCTCGTCGATGCCCTCGTCGTCTTCCATGTAGCGCGCCAGGATGCCGTCGAGGATGTCATAGGGCGGCAGGCTGTCCTGGTCGGTCTGGTCGGGCCGCAGCTCGGCGCTCGGCGGCCGGGTGATGATGCGCTCGGGGATCGGCTCGGCGCCAGTGCCGTACGGATCGTGGGCATTGCGCCAGCGCGCCAGCGCGAACACCGTCGTCTTGAGCAGGTCCTTGATGACCGCGAAGCCGCCCGCCATGTCGCCGTACAGCGTGCAGTAGCCGGTCGCCATCTCGCTCTTGTTGCCGGTGGTCAGCACGATCGAGCCCAACTTGTTCGACAGCGCCATCAGCAGCGTGCCGCGGATGCGGGCCTGCAGGTTCTCCTCGGTCGCATCCTCGGCCAGGCCCTTGAATTCCTCGGCCAGCACGCCCCGGAACGATTCGAAAGTGTGCTTGATCGAGATCTCGTCATAGCGCACGCCGAGCCGCTTGGCCATTTCGCGCGCATCGATCCAGCTGATGTCCGCGGTGTAGGGCGACGGCATCATCACGGCGCGCACGCGGTCGCGTCCGAGCGCATCGACCGCGATCGCCAGCACCAGCGCCGAATCGATCCCGCCGGACAGCCCGAGGATCGCGCCGGGAAATCCGTTCTTGCCGATGTAGTCGCGCACGCCCACCACCAGCGCATCCCAGAGCTGAGCCTCGGCGTCGCGCGGGGCGGCAATGGCTGCGCCGCTGCGCGCGAAGCCGACGCCGGCAGCGCGGCGTTCGAGCTGTGCGAAGACCAGGCGCTCCTTGAAGCTCTCAGCCTGCAGCGCCGTTGCGCCATCGGCCTCGAGGGCGAAGGAGGCGCCGTCGAACACCACTTCGTCCTGGCCGCCGACGAGATGGGCATAGACCAGCGGCAAATTCACCGTCCTGGCGCGCTCGGCCATGCGCACGATGCGCTCGCCTTCCTTGCCGACATGGAAGGGCGAGGCATTGATGACCGCGAGGACCTCGGCGCCGGCCTCCTTCGCGAGTTGGGCCGGCGCGTCGAACCAGGCGTCCTCGCAGATCAGCAGGCCGACCGAGACGCCACCGGCCTCGAACACGCAGACGCCCTCGCCCGGCGTGAAATAGCGGCGCTCGTCGAACACCTGGTAGTTCGGCAGTTCGCGCTTGGCATAGGTGTCGAGAACGCGCCCCTCGCTGAGCACGCTGGCGGCGTTGTGGCGCAACTGCACCGCGACCGACCGGCTGCGCAGGCTGCCGCCCGTGGGATGCCCGACCACCACCACCATGCCGTCGAGATCGGCCAGTTCGGCGGCGACGGCGCGCACCGCGTCGTCGCAGGCGGTGACGAAGGCCGGGCGCAGGAACAGATCCTCGGCCGCATAGCCGCAGATCGACAGTTCGGGCGTGAGCAGCAGGCGCGCGCCCTGGCCGTAGGCGTCGCGCGCCGCGTCGACGATCTTGCGCGCGTTGCCGGCGAGATCGCCCACCACGAAATTGAGCTGCGCGATGGCAAGTTTCAGGGTCATATCAGAGCAGGAAAAGGGCTGGATGATTATGTCATCGGGGCCTGCCGCTCGCCCCGACGGCCCGGGCCCGGCGGCCGCGCGCCGTACGGCCGGCCTCGGGCGGCTTGCCCTGTTACCCTCGGAGGGCGATGCGCCCAGGTTCCTCTTTCGCCAGCTTCTTCGACTCCGTGCTTCCCAGGCCTCAGGGCCAGGCCTACCTGCTGCTCGTGTGCACCACCCTGATCTGGGGCGCCAACGCCGTGGCCGCGCGGCTGGCGGTGGGCGAGGTGTCGCCGATGATGCTGACCTTCTCGCGCTGGATCGTCTGCTGCGCCGCGCTGGCCATCACCGCGAGGCAGCCCATCGCCGAGCACTGGCGCGCGCTGCTGCCGTCCTGGCGCTCGATCACGCTGATGGGGGCCCTTGGCTTCACGGGCTTCAATGCGCTTTTTTATGCGGCGGCCCATCACACGACGGCGATCAACATCGCGATCATCCAGGGCACCATTCCGGTGCTCGTCCTGATCGGCAGTTTCTTCTTCTTCGGCACCCGGATCACGGCCCTGCAGATCATCGGCGTGGTGCTCACGCTCGGCGGCATCGCGGTCGTGGCCTCGCGCGGTCAACTCGCGCTGCTGGCCGACCTGGCCTTCAACATCGGCGATGTCTGGATCGTGGTCGCCTGCCTGCTGTATGCCGGCTATGCCCTGGGGCTGCGGCGACGCCCCGCGGTGCCCGCGATCGTTTTCTTTGCGGCGACCGCCGCGGTGGCCTGCGTGGTCTCGCTGCCGCTCGTCGCCGCGGAAATCGCGCTGGGGCAATTCTTCATCCCGACCGGCAAGGGCGTGGCGCTGGTGCTGTTCATCGGGCTCTTGCCCAGCTTCATCTCGCAGGTCACCTTCATCCACGCCGTGACGCTGATCGGGCCGGCGCGCGCCGGCGTCTTCCTCAACCTGGTGCCGATCTTCGGGCCGCTGCTGGCCGTCCTCATCCTCGGCGAGCCACTGTCGGCCTATCACGCGGTGGCGCTGGCCCTGGTGCTGGGCGGCATCTACATCGCCGAGTCCTTCGGGGCCGGCAAGCGCAAGACGGAACACCCTTGAGCACTCCGATCGTCCGCATCCACCGCTCGCCGACCGAGATCGACCCGGCGGCCTGGGACGGCTTGCTGGCCTTGCAGTCCGCCCCCTCCCCCTTCATGCGCCATGCCTACCTGTGCGCCCTGGACGCCAGCGGCTGCGCCTCGCCTGCGAACGGCTGGACGCCGCAGTTCATCACGCTGTGGCGGGGCAAGCAGCTCGCGGCGGCCTGCCCGCTCTACGTCAAGGACCACTCCTACGGCGAGTACGTCTTCGACTGGGCTTGGGCCAACGCCTACCAGCAGCATGGGCTGGCCTACTACCCCAAGGCGGTCGCCGCCGTGCCGTTCACGCCGGTGCCGGGCGCCCGCCTCCTGGCGCTCGACGCGGAAAGCCGCTTGCTGCTGGTGCAGGCCGCGGTCGCCTGGTGCAAGGAGGAAGCACTGTCCTCGCTGCACCTGCTGTTCGGCGCCGACGAAGACATCGCCGCCTGCGCCGAAGCCGGACTGATGCTGCGCCACACGGTCCAGTTCCACTGGATCAATGCAGCCCCCGCGGGGCTGCCCGGTGGGGGGACCACGGCCCCCACGCTCGGCACTGACGTGTCCTCGCTGCCCGGCGGGGAAACCAGCCCATGGAAGGACTTCGACGCCTTCCTCGCCAGCCTGTCGCACGACAAGCGCAAGAAGATCCGCCAGGAACGCCGCAAGGTGCACGACGCCGGGGTGAGCTTTCGCTGGTCGCGCGGCACGGACATCAGCGGTGCGGACTGGGATTTCTTCTATCGCTGCTACGACCGCACCTACCGCGAGCACGGCAACCCGCCCTACCTGAACCGCGAATTCTTCCACCGGATGGCCTCCGACATGCCGGAGGCCTGGCTGCTGTTCATCGCCGAGCGCGAGGGCCGACCGATCGCGGCCAGCCTGATCGCGCTGTCGGCCGGCCTCGGCGGCGCCGACGACTCGCCGGCGCCGCTGATCGCCTACGGCCGCTACTGGGGTGCGCTCGAGCGTGTGGACTGCCTGCACTTCGAGGCCTGCTACTACCAGCCGCTCGCGTGGTGCATCGCGCACGGCGTCGGGCGCTTCGAGGGCGGCGCGCAGGGCGAGCACAAGATGGCGCGCGCGCTGATGCCGGTGCGCACCACCAGTGCGCACTGGCTGGCACACCCGTCCTTCGCCGACGCGGTGGAGCGCTTCCTGGAGCGCGAAGGCGCGGGCATCGAGAACTACCTGGACCACCTGGGCGAACGCAGCCCGTTTCGCCACGACGAATGAAGGCCTGGGCGGCGCAGGGACAAGCGGCCCCCTTCTATACTCCGCGCCGATGTCCCGATTGCACCGATTCTGGTTCCTGCTCGCGCTGCTGCTGCCCCTGCAGCTGACCTGGGCCAGTGCCAGCGCCTATTGCGCTCACGAGAGCAATCCGGGCCACGCGACACACATCGGACATCACGGCCACCTTCATCAGGCCGACCCGCAGAAGGCCGCCTCGGGCCAGGGTCTGCTCGACAACGACTGCGGCGCCTGCCACGCGTCCTGCGCGCTGCCGCTGCCGGCATCGGACGGCTCGACCCACGCACCCGACCTCAGGCCAGGGCGCGCGTCGGTGCCGCCGCAGCACTACCTGTCCGCGCAGCCGCGCGCACCCGACCGGCCTCAGTGGCCCCGTCTCGCTTGACCGGCGAGACGCGCAACACACATCCCCGTTTCCGTCCCGCCGAATCCTCTGGTTCAACCCTCATGAGATTCGATGCGAAGACTTCTATGGCCGCTCGGGCTGGCGGCCGCCTTGTCCAGTCCCTTCCACGTCCAGGCCCAGCCTGAGACTTCTTCTTCAACTTCCCGCAGCCACGATCCTGCGAATGCGCTGACCCTGGCGACGGCCTCGGCCCTCGCGGAGGCCTACAGCCCGAGCGTGTCGGCGGCCCGCCGCGAGATCGAGGCCAGCGAAGGCGAGCGGCAGCAGGCCGGCCTGCTGCCGAATCCGGAACTGGCCCTGCTGGTCGAGGACGAGCGCCAGGCCTTTCGAACCACGACCACCCAGCTCAACATTCCGCTCGAGCTCGGTGGCAAGCGCGCCGCGCGCGTGGCGGAAGCCGAGCGAACAACCGACCTGGCCCGCGCCGCACTGGCCGGAGCGCAGGCCGATCTGCGCGCCGAGCTCGTCGCGGCCTTCTTTCGCGTGCTGGTGGCGCAAGAGCGCGTGACGCTCGCGGCCGGTTCGGCCGACCTCGCCGCCCGCGGCGCCGAAGTCACGGCCCGCAGGGTCACGGCCGGCAAGATCTCGCCGGTGGACGAAACCCGAGCGCGGGTGGAACAGGCCAACGCCGCGCTGGAACTGGCCGATGCGCAAGCCGAACTGCAAACCGCGCGACAGGCTCTGGCCTCGTTCTGGGGCAGCCCCGAACTGGCCTATGCCCAGGTGCGCGGCGACCTCGATGCCTGGCCGGTGCGGCCCGGGGTGCAGCAGCTGCTGGCCGAACTCGATACCTCGCCCGCGCTGACGGCGAGCCGGCTCGAATTCGAAAGACGCCAGGCCGGCGTGGACGTCGAGCGCAGCAAGCAGTACCCGGACCTCACGCTGAACGTCGGGACCAAGCGGCTCAACGAGACGCAGATCACGCAGGCCATCGTGGGACTCACCGTGCCCCTGCCCTTGTTCGACCGCAACCAGGGCTGGCTCCAGGCCGCCAGCAGCCGCGCGGCCAAGGCCGAGGACGACTTGCGGGCGGCGCGCACCCGGCTCGTGAATGAGGTGCAGCAGGCGTCGAGCCGCCTCGCGCGCGCCCGCGCGTCGGCCGAGATGCTGAAGGCCACGATCCTTCCGGCCGCACAGCAGGCACACGACGCGGCGACGCGTGGCTTCGAGGCCGGCAAGTTCGGCTTCCTCGACGTGCTCGACGCCCAGCGCAGCCTGCTGCAGGCGCGCGTGCGCTATGTCGATGTCGTGACCAGCGCCTACCAGGCCGCCACGACCCTCGACCGGATTCTCGGTCGCCAACCCCACGAACAGGCAGCGAAATGACACTCTCGAACAAGCAGAAGGTCGCGATCGCGGCCATCGTGATCCTGGGCGCGCTCGCGGGCGCCGCCATGCGGATGACCGGAGGCTCGCCGGAAAGCGCCGGTGCGGGCCATGGGCATGAAGAAGCCGCCGGCCATGACGACCACGAGCACCACGGCAAGGAATCCGCCGCCGGCCACAAGGAGTCCCAAGGCCATGGCGACAAGGCGAACGCCCACGGCGCAACGGAAGAAAAACAGGAAAGGGTCGAACTCTCCGCCGGGCAGATCGAGGCCGCCGGCATCGAACAGCAGGTGGCCGGCAGCGCCCGCGTGCAGGTCACGCTGCAGCTGCCGGGCGAGATCCGCTTCAACGAGGACCGGACCGCCCACGTGGTGCCGCGGCTCGCTGGAGTGGTCGAAAGCGTGCCCGTGCAACTGGGCCAGCAGGTCCGCAAGGGCCAGCTGCTGGCCGTGATCGCCAGCTCCGCATTGTCCGAGCAGCGCAGCGAACTGCTGACCGCGCAGCGGCGCCTCGAACTCGCCCGCTCGACCTACGAGCGAGAAGAGAAACTCTGGAAGGACAAGATCTCGGCCGAGCAGGACTATCTGCAGGCCCGTACGGCGCTGCAGGAAGCGCGGATCGCACTGCAGAACGCGCAGCAGAAGCTCGGCGCGGTCGGCGGCGCTGCGAATGCGTCGGGCGCGCTGAACCAGTTCGAGCTGCGCGCGCCTTTCGAGGGCACCATCGTCGAGAAGCACATGGCGCTCGGCGAGGCGGTGCGCGAGGACGCCAGTGTCTTCACGCTGTCGGACCTCTCCTCGGTGTGGGCCGAGATGGCCGTGCCCGCGCAGGACATCGACCGCGTCCGCGTCGGCGGCAAGGTGCTCGTGAGCTCCACGGCTTCCAGCGTCAAGGCCGAGGGCACCGTGTCCTATGTCGGCGCGCTGATCGGCGAACAGACGCGCACCGCGAAGGCGCGCGTCACACTGGCCAATCCGCAGCTCGCGTGGCGGCCCGGGCTGTTCGTCACGGTGACCGTGATCACGCAGGAGGCCGAGGCGCCGGTGACCGTGCGCGCCGATGCGGTGCAGACGCTCGACGACCGGAGCGTGGTCTTCCTGGCCGTGCCCGGCGGCTTCGTCGCGCAGCCGGTGACCCTGGGCCGCAGGGGTGGTCCTTTCGTCGAGATCACGCAGGGCCTGGAGCCGGGCGCCCGCTACGCCAGCTCGAACACCTACGTCCTCAAGTCCGAGCTCGGCAAAGCCGGCGCGAGCCACACCCACTGAGGCGCGAGACACATGTTCGAACGCCTCATACGCTTCGCCATCGAACAGCGATGGCTGGTGATCCTCGCCGTGCTCGGAATGAGCGCCCTCGGCATCTACAACTACGGGCGCCTGCCCATCGACGCGATACCGGACATCACCAATGTCCAGGTGCAGGTCAACACCTCGGCGCCCGGCTACTCGCCGCTCGAGATGGAGCAGCGCGTCACCTACCCGATCGAGTCGGTGATGGCCGGGCTGCCGGGCCTGGAACAGACCCGGTCGCTGTCGCGCTACGGCCTGTCGCAGCTGACCGTGATCTTCAAGGACGGCACCGACATCCACTTCGCACGCCAGCTCGTCAACCAGCGCATGCAGGAGGCCAGGGACAAGCTGCCCGACGGCGTGACGCCCACCATGGGCCCGATCTCCAGCGGCCTCGGCGAAATCTACCTGTGGACTGTGGAGGCCGATGACGATGCGAGGAAGCCCGACGGCACCCCCTACACGCCGACCGACCTGCGCGAGATCCAGGACTGGGTCATCAAGCCGCAACTGCGCAACGTGCCGGGCGTCACGGAGATCAACACCATCGGCGGCTTCGACAAGCAGTTCCAGGTGGCGCCCGACCTGGAGCGCCTCGCCGCGCGCGGCCTGAGCCTCCAGGACGTGGTCACGGCACTGGAGCGCAACAACGCCAACGTCGGCGCCGGCTACATCGAGCGGCGCGGCGAACAGTACCTGGTGCGCGCGCCGGGCCAGGTGAAATCGATCGACGACCTGCGCGAGATCATCGTCGGCAGCGCGCAGGGCCAGCCGGTGCGTATTCGCGACGTCGCCGAGGTATCGATCGGGCAGGAACTGCGCACCGGCGCGGCCACCGAGAACGGCCGCGAAGTGGTGCTCGGCACGGTCTTCATGCTGCTCGGGGAAAACAGCCGCGCGGTCTCGCAGGCGGTCGACCGGCAGATGGCCGTGATCAACCGCAACCTGCCGCCCGGCGTGAAGGCGGTCACGGTCTACGACCGCACGGTGCTGGTCGACAAGGCCATCGCCACCGTGAAGAAGAACCTGCTCGAAGGTGCGGTGCTGGTGATCGCGGTGCTGTTCCTGTTCCTGGGCAATATCCGCGCGGCGATCATCACCGCGCTGGTGATTCCGTTCTCGATGCTGTTCACTTTCACCGGCATGGTGCACTACCGGATCAGCGCCAACCTGCTGAGCCTGGGCGCACTGGACTTCGGAATCATCGTCGACGGCGCGGTGGTGATCGTCGAGAACTGCGTGCGGCGGCTCGCCCATGCCCAGGCGCACCACGGCCGGCCGCTGACGCGCTCGGAGCGCTTCCACGAGGTGTTCGCGGCATCCAAGGAGGCCCGGCGCCCGCTGATCTTCGGGCAGCTGATCATCATGATCGTCTACCTGCCGATCTTCGCGCTCACCGGCGTCGAGGGGAAGATGTTCCAGCCGATGGCCTTCACGGTCGTGATCGCGCTGGTCGGCGCGATGGTCCTCTCGGTCACCTTCGTGCCGGCGGCGGTCGCGCTGTTCATCGGCGACAAGGTCGCCGAGAAGGAGAACCGGCTGATGCAATGGGCCCGGCGCTGGTACGCGCCGGCACTGCGTCACAGCATCGCCAACACCCCCGTGGTGCTGACGGCCGTGGTCGTGATCGTGGCGCTGTCGCTGCTGGCGGGGAGCCGGCTGGGCCGGGAGTTCGTGCCCAATCTGAACGAAGGCGATTTCTCGATCCAGGCATTGCGCATACCGGGCACCAGCCTCACGCAATCGGTCGAGATGCAGGCGCGCATCGAAGAGCGGCTGAAGCAGAAGTTTCCCGAGATCGAACGCATCTTCGCGCGCACCGGGACGGCGGAAATCGCGTCCGACCCGATGCCGCCGAACATCTCCGACGGCTACATCATGCTCAAGCCCGAGTCGCAGTGGCCCACGCCGCGCAGGACGCGTGAAGAACTGCTGGCCGCAGTGCGCGAGGAGGTCGCCCAGCTGCCGGGCAACAACTACGAGTTCTCGCAGCCGATCCAGCTGCGCTTCAACGAACTGATCTCGGGCGTGCGCTCGGACGTCGCGGTCAAGGTCTTCGGCGACGACAACGAGGTGCTGAACGACACCGCCAACCGCATCGCCGCCGTGCTGCAGGCGGTCCCCGGAGCGACGGAAGTGAAGGTCGAGCAGACCACCGGACTGCCGATGCTCAGCGTGAACATCGACCGCGCCAAGGCCACGCGCCACGGCCTGAACATGAACGAGGTGCAGGAGGCGGTCTCGATCGCCATCGGCGGCAAGGAAGCAGGCACCTTCTTCCAGGGCGACCGCCGCTTCGACATCGTCGTGCGGCTGCCGGAGTCGGTGCGCGGCGACATCGAGGCGCTGGGCCGGCTGCCGATCGCGCTGCCGAAGGACGGCAACGGCCGCAGCGCCTTCGTGCCGCTGTCAGAGCTCGCCACGCTGGAGATCGCGCCCGGGCCGAACCAGGTCTCGCGCGAGAACGGCAAGCGCCGCATCGTGGTCAGCGCCAACGTGCAGGGCCGAAGCATCGGCAGCTTCGTGCCCGAAGCCGAGGCGGCGCTGCAGGCCGGGGTCAAGCTGCCGACCGGCTACTGGAACACCTGGGGCGGCACCTTCGAGCAGCTCGAATCGGCGACGGCGCGGCTCAAGGTCGTCATACCGGTGGCACTGCTGCTGGTCCTGGTGCTGCTGTTCGCGATGTTCGGCAACCTGAAGGACGGGCTGCTGGTCTTCACCGGCATCCCGTTCGCGCTGACCGGCGGCATCGTTGCGCTGTGGCTGCGCGACATCCCGATTTCGATCTCGGCCGCGGTCGGGCTGATCGCGCTGTCAGGCGTGGCGGTGCTCAACGGGCTGGTGATGCTGTCGTTCATCCGCAACCTGCGCGACGAGGGCCGCAGCCTCGACCAGGCCATCCACGAAGGCGCGCTGACCCGGCTGCGGCCGGTGCTGATGACGGCATTGGTGGCGTCGCTGGGCTTCGTCCCGATGGCCATCGCCACGGGCACCGGCGCCGAGGTGCAGCGGCCGCTGGCCACGGTGGTGATCGGCGGCATCCTGTCGTCGACCGCGCTGACGCTGTTGGTGCTGCCGCTGCTGTACCGTCTGGCGCATCGGCGCGAGGCCGACGACCCTACTTCTTGAAGTTCGCGATGCCGTCCATGATTTCCTTCTTGGCGGCATCGATGCCTTCCCAGCCCAGCACCTTGACCCACTTGCCGGCTTCCAGGTCCTTGTAGTGCTCGAAGAAGTGGGTGATGGCCTTCAGGCGCATCGGATTCACGTCCTCGACCTTCTTCCAGTGGCTGTAGATCGGCAGCACCTTGTCGGTCGGCACGGCGAGCACCTTGCCGTCGACGCCGGCCTCGTCTTCCATCATCAGGATGCCGATCGGCCGGCAGGGCACCACCACGCCCGGCACCAGCGCCCAGGGCGTGATCACCAGCACGTCGACCGGATCGCCGTCGCCCGACAGGGTCTGCGGCACGTAGCCGTAGTTGGTCGGGTAGTGCATCGCGGTCGTCATGAAGCGGTCGACGAAGATCGCGCCGGATTCCTTGTCGACTTCGTACTTGATCGGGTCGGCGTTCATCGGGATCTCGATGACGACATTGAAGGCTTCGGGGGCGTCTTTGCCGGGGGAAACTTGGCCGAGGGACATGGTCTGTCTTGGAGTAGTTGAAAGTGTTAGAGGGATGCGGACAAACCCGAAGTTTACTTTCCATGTCACAGCACGGTCGCACAGAAAGTCACTTTTGCCTGTAAATTGCCTACGTTGGCCAATCGGTCCCTGCCCTTCGCGGCACCGGGGCTTCGAGGAAGCAACGCGGCGGAAGCACTGTCCCGTACGCGTTGCGCACAGGGTCGGGCTTTCGTCTCCATTAGTTACAACGAACGACTGGAGAAGCAAGGCATGACTGGCAACACCCCTCTCGTCCTCGCCATCGTCTGCGGCCTGGTGGCCGTGGGCTATGGTTTCTGGGCGCGCAGCTGGATTCTGTCCAAGGACCCGGGCAACGCCCGAATGCAGGAGATCGCAGCCGCGATCCAGACCGGCGCTGCGGCCTATCTGGCCAAGCAGTACCGCACCATCGCGGTGGTCGGCATCGTGCTGGCGATCCTGATCGGGATCTTTCTCGACGTCACCACGGCGGTCGGCTTCATCATCGGCGCGGTGCTCTCGGGTGCCTGCGGGTTCATCGGCATGAATGTGTCGGTGCGCGCCAACGTGCGTACCGCGCAGGCCGCGACCCAGGGCATCGGCCCGGCGCTGGACGTGGCTTTCCGCGGCGGCGCCATCACCGGCATGCTGGTAGTGGGGCTCGGCCTGCTGGGCGTCTCGGCCTTCTACTGGTTCCTCGCCGGCAACGGCGCGCTGACGCCGGACAAGAACCTCGCGAACCTGCTCAATCCGCTGATCGGCTTCGCCTTCGGCTCCTCGCTGATCTCGATCTTCGCGCGGCTCGGCGGCGGCATCTTCACCAAGGGCGCCGACGTCGGCGCCGACCTGGTGGGCAAGGTCGAGGCCGGCATCCCCGAGGACGACCCGCGCAATCCGGCGGTGATCGCCGACAACGTGGGCGACAACGTCGGCGACTGCGCCGGCATGGCGGCCGACCTGTTCGAGACCTATGCGGTGACGCTGATCGCGACCATGGTGCTGGGCGCGCTGATGGTGACGGCGGCGCCCGTCAATGCGGTGATGTACCCGCTGGCGCTCGGCGGCGTGTCGATCATCGCGTCGATCATCGGCTGCTTCTTCGTCAAGGCCTCGCCGGGCATGGTGAACGTGATGCCGGCGCTGTACAAGGGCCTGGCGGTGGCGGGCATCCTGTCGCTGATCGCCTTCTGGTTCGTGACCAGCTGGCTGATCCCGGACAACGCCATCGCACCCTCGGGCAGCCAGCTGAAGCTGTTCGGCGCCTGCTTCGTCGGCCTGGCGCTGACCGCGGCGCTGGTCTGGATCACCGAGTTCTATACCGGCACCCAGTACTCGCCGGTCAGGCACATCGCGCAGGCCTCGACCACCGGCCACGGCACCAACATCATTGCCGGCCTCGGCGTCTCGATGCGTTCCACCGCCTGGCCGGTGATCTGCGTCTGCATCGCGATCCTGGCCTCGTACACGCTGGGCGGCCTCTACGGCATCGCAGTGGCTGCCACCGCGATGCTCAGCATGGCGGGCATCGTGGTGGCGCTCGACGCCTACGGCCCCATCACCGACAACGCCGGCGGCATCGCCGAGATGTCGGAGCTGCCGGCCAGCGTTCGCGACGTCACCGACCCGCTGGACGCGGTGGGCAACACCACCAAGGCCGTGACCAAGGGCTATGCCATCGGCTCGGCCGGCCTCGCGGCACTGGTGCTGTTCGCCGACTACACCCACAAGCTCGAAGGCTACGGGCTGGCGATCAGCTTCAACCTGAGCGACCCGATGGTGATCGTCGGCCTGTTCATCGGCGGCATGATCCCCTACCTGTTCGGCGCGATGGCGATGGAAGCCGTGGGCCGCGCGGCCGGCTCGGTCGTCGAGGAGGTGCGCCGTCAGTTCCGCGAGATCCCCGGCATCATGGAAGGCACCGGGAAGCCCGAATACGGCCGCGCCGTGAGCATGCTGACCGGGGCGGCGATCAAGGAAATGATGATCCCCTCGCTGCTGCCCGTGGTGGTGCCGATCGTGGTCGGCCTGGTGCTCGGACCCAAGGCGCTGGGCGGCCTGCTGATGGGCACCATCGTCACCGGCCTGTTCGTCGCGATCTCGATGTGCACCGGCGGCGGGGCCTGGGACAACGCCAAGAAGTACATCGAGGACGGCCACCACGGCGGCAAGGGCTCCGAGGCGCACAAGGCGGCGGTCACCGGCGACACCGTCGGCGACCCCTACAAGGACACGGCCGGCCCGGCGGTCAATCCGCTGATCAAGATCATCAACATCGTGGCGCTCCTGATCGTGCCGCTGGTGGTCAAGTTCCACGCCGGCGATGCGGGTGCGATGACGGCGCCGGCCGCGGCCCCGCCGCCCGTCACCGCACCGGCGGCGCCTGCCGCGGCGCCCGCTGCGGCGGCACCTGCGGCAGCGTCAGTGGCCGCGGCCGACGGCGGTGCCTCGATCAAGGCCGAGGGCGGCGTGATCAAGTTCTATTTCGCCACCAGCAGCGCCGAAGTACCGGCGGGCTCCAGCGCAGCGCTGGCCGAGATCGTGAAATCCGTGCAGAGCGGCGGCCGCGTGCTGGTGAGCGGCTACCACGACGCCACCGGCGACCCCGAGAAGAATGCCGAACTCGCCAAGCAGCGCGCGATGGCGGTGGGGGCAGCCCTCAAGATCGCCGGCGTGCCGGAAGACAAGGTCGAGCTCGCCAAGCCTGCCCAGGCCCAGGCCGACGGACCGCCGGCGGAAGCGCGCCGGGTCGAAGTGAAGCTGCAGTAGCAGCGATGCCTTCGACCGCGACGCTCGAAGCCTTCATCGCCGCAGTTGAGAGCGGCCAGCACGCGCAGGCGATCGAGGATTTCTATACCGAGGATGCGTCGATGCGCGAGAACCAGGCCGAGCCCCGGCGCGGCCGCGCGGTACTTGTGGCGCATGAACGCGCAGTGCTCGCCCGAACCGCTTCGGTGGTCTCGCATTGCGTGCGGCCGGTGTGCGTGAACGGCGACCATGTCGTGATCCGCTGGATCTTCGACTTCACCGGCAACGATGGGCGCCGCATGCGCATCGAAGAACTCGCCTGGCAGCGCTGGGACGGCGAGCGCATCGCGCAGGAAGAGTTCTTCTACGATCCCGTGCAGATGAAGCCGGACTGACTGGGGACGCTCAGTTCAGGCTGACGCCGCGGGCCGGCGGCGTGCTTTGCTCGGCACGCAGCGGCACGCCCTGCAGGGTGTCGAAATCGGACGGCGCCTCGGGCACGCGCATGTCCTCCAGCTCGTGCAGCGAGGCGACCCAGCGGCCGGCCGCGGACTCGGCCGGCTCGTCGTTGGTGAAGATGCCGTCGCGAATGTAGAAGGTCTCGGCCGCCGGCCGCTCCATGTGCAGCTCGATCAGCCGCGCGATCGGGAACGTATAGGTGACGAGCTTTTCCTTCGTCTTGCGGTCCTTGGCGCCGCAGTTGAAGAAACCCTCGGCGGCGATCACGATGCACGAGCCTTCCACCGAGCTGTCGATGTCGCCGCCGCAGCGCCAGATGGCGGTCGGCAGCCGGACACGCACCTTGTCGATGACCAGGTCGCGCTGCTTGTTGAGCGCGTTGAGCGGCGGCACCAGCGAGCGCAGTTGCCTGAGACGCTCGGCAAAGTTGTCGTCGATGCAGAACTCGACGTGATGCGTGGCGCCACCCGAGCGCTTGACGACCTGCATGATGACGTGACGCGGTGAGCTCACAGGGGCCGTCCTTTCGCGTGCATTCGACGCAGACCCGACCCGTTCGAAGCAGTGGTCTTCATTGGGATCATTGAAGCTACGATTAATTAGAACTTAGGTATTGACGCAACTATTCGCATCAATTGTTTCTAACTGTAGTTCGAATGTCCGCGACTGGATAGGCGGAATGAAGTATTAATTAGATGAAATCAATTGCCTCGCCAACCCTCATAGGCGAGGCATGTCCCACCAGTTCTCAGGCGGTCCCGGCCGATTCCATCAATTCGTCGAGCGCCTTGCAGGAAGGCGCGCAGACCGTCTGCGATTTTCCGAGCAGCTGGCGGGTCCGCATCTGGGAGCGCACGCGGTGCTTGCCGCACATGAAGCAGGACATCGTGGCGCCGCTGAACGAAGCCGAGGCACGAAACGGAGAACCCGGCGCCTTGGCCTTGTAGCGCAGCCCGTCGGCCACCACCGCGGTCTTGACGTCGGTCTTACTCATGGGCGGCTTCCGGGGGACCGTCGCTGTGCATGGCACGCCCGATGGCCGTCTTGGCGGCCAGTTCGGCCGCGAGCGAGGCATCGAGCGCCGAACGGCACAGGCCGGCGTGCTGGTAGTTGAGGTTCTCGTACACCTGCGAGGCGGCGGGATAGGCATCCAGCAGCTGGCCGAGTTCGGCGCCGGGCTCGGAATCGCGGAATTGATCGACCAGGTGCATCACGACCGACCGGTATTGCTCGGGGCCTACCGGCACGGCGCTGTGCTCCAGCCGCTCGAGGAGCTGGGCCAGGACATGCGTCACGGCCAGATCGGCCTTGTGCACGGGAGTATGGGTAGCGTTCATGCACAGCATGTGGGGCGGCGGCGGCGGATTGCAAGGGCGGAAAAGGACCATCCCCCGAGCCTACAGCAGCATCTCCGGCACGATCGGCGCGATCAGGGAGTTGTAGAACCGCTTGAAGAAGCCCGATTCGGGCTCCGACGTCAGGATCACTTCCTTCTCCCCGTCGGTGGTGAGCCACTCGATCGCGCCGGTGCGCTTGTCCAGCCGCAGGCGGTAGGAATTCTGCAGCTTGCTGATGTTGATGACCCGCAGCATCTCGCGCGCCAGTTGGGGGCTGTCGACCACCACGCCCATTTCGGTGTTCTGGGTCGCCGAGCGCGGGTCCAGGTTCATCGAGCCGACGAAGATGCGTCGGCGGTCGATCGCAGCCGTCTTGGCATGCAGCCGGCCGAGCGAGTTGCCGAACATGTCGAAGCGCTTGTTGGCGGTGGTGCGCTCCGGGCTCAGTTCGTACAGGTCGGCGCCCGTCGCGAGCAGGCGCTCGCGGTAGCGCGCGTAGCCGGTATGGACCAGCGGTTCGTCGTTGGCGGCCAGCGAGTTGGTCAGCAGCGTCAGCTTGACCTTGCGCCGCGACAGGTCCTCGAACGCGGCCATCCCCTTCTCGCCGGGCACCAGGTAGGGCGACGTCAGGTCGACCTCGGTCCTGGCGTCCATCAGCAGGCCCCAGACCTTCATGGTCACGCTGGTGGCGAGCGCGTCGTCGGCGCTCATGGTGGCCGGCTTGGTCGGCGGGTCGGCGATGGCGTGCGCCTCGCCCCAGAGGAGACCCATCCGGCCACCATCCAGCTCCTCGGCGATCGGTCCGTAGCCGAGCACGTCCGACGGCGGCAACACGATTTTTGGCGGCGGGGAACTCATGCCGATCCAGGCATCGAACTCCTCGGCGCCGGGCTTGCGCCCGCCCGGGCCGCGGACGATCTCGGCGATCGGCCAGACCTGTTCGGCATTCCAGTAGTCGTCGAAGATCGCCTCGAGTTCGGCCACCACCTTGCCGACGACCAGCGCGTCCATGTCGATGAAGTTCTGCGCCTCGCTGAGCACGAAATACTCATCCGCGATGTTGCGCCCGCCGACCACCGCCACCACGCCGTCGGCGATGAAGAGCTTGTTGTGCATGCGGTGGTTGAGCCGCCCGATCTCCTGCGGGGAAGCGAGGAAGCGCGACAGGAAGCCGTCCCGGCCGCAACAGAAGGGATTGAAGAGGCGAACCTCCACATTCGGCGTCTGCGCCAGCGCCAGCAGCGGCTGCTGGCTCTTCGCGGTGTAGAGATCGTCCACCAGCACCCGCACCTTCACGCCGCGCCCGGCGGCCTCGCGCAGGGCACGCATCAGGAGCCGGCCGGTGGCATCGTTCTCGAGCTGGTAGTACTGCACCACCAGCGACTGCTGGGCCCGCTGGGCGAGCTGGACGCGGGCGTCGAGCGAATAGACGCCCAACGGCATCAGGCGAAAGCCGGAGTGCTCCCCGGGCGGCGTCGAATCCGCGACGATCTTCGCCAGCCGGGTCGAGCGGTCGGGCGCCGCGGCGTATTCGGCCGGGCGGTCGCGCGAAATCGGCAGCGAGCCGCAGGCGCCCAGCAGCGCGATGCCGGCACAGGCCAGCGTCAGGCGGAGCCAGCGATCCAGGCCAATCGTCATGTCAATTTCCTCATTGCTGGCGCGCATGCATCGAACCGCCGCGAGACGGGATGCGGTCCTAGAATTCGAAACGCTCTCACCCGGGGTTACATCATGATGCTATCGATCGCCGCGCGCGCAACTTTCGTTGCCTTCGCCGCCGCCCTGGCCGCGCCCGCCCTCGCCGCCCTCGACATCGGCGACGCGGTGCCCAGATTCACCGCCACCGCGGCGCTGGGCGGCAAGACTTTCCGCTACTCGCTGGCCGACGCGCTCGCCCAGGGGCCGGTGGTGGTCTATTTCTTCCCGGCAGCGGACTCGAACGACTGCTCCATCGAGGCGCATGCCTTCGCCGAAGCCATCGACCAGTTCGCGGCGCTCGGCGCCACCGTGATCGGTGTGTCGGCCGACGACATCGACACCCTCGCGAAGTTCTCGGTCAAGTCCTGCCAAAGCCGCTTTCCGGTGGCGTCGGACCAGTCGAAGGCCGTGATCGAGGGTTTCGACGCGCTGATGCAGACCCGGCCGGATTTCGCCAACCGACTGTCCTACGTGGTCGCGCCCAACGGCAAGGTCGCCTACTACTACCAGAACCTGAATCCGGACAAGCATGTCGAGCGCATGCTGAATGCGCTGCGCGCGCTGCCGAAGGCAGCCGCTGCACGCTGAACGCGAAACGCGACGGCGGACCGTTACCATTTCCACCATGCAACTCAACTACATCGGCAACGAAAACGTTGCTTCCTCGTCCGGCCGCACCCTGCCGGTGATCGATCCGTCCGACGGCCAGGTCTTCGACGAACTGCAGCGCGGCAATGCAGCGGACATCGACGCCGCGGTGCGCGCGGCGCGCCATTGCTTCGAGACCACCTGGCACAAGGTCAGCGCGGCCGAACGCGGGCGGCTGCTCTACAAGCTGTCGCAGAAGATCGCCGAGCACGTCGACGAGCTGGCGCTGATCGAGCAGCGCGACTGCGGCAAGCCGGTCAAGCAGGCCCGGGCCGATGCGGTGGCGCTGGTGCGCTACTTCGAGTTCTATGCCGGCGCCTGCGACAAGCTGCACGGCGAGACCATTCCCTACCAGGATGGCTACAGCGTCTTCACCTGGCGCGAGCCGCACGGCGTCACCGGCCACATCATCCCGTGGAACTACCCGATGCAGATCTTCGGCCGCAGCGTCGGCGGCGCCCTGGCCGCGGGCAACGTCTGCGTGGTCAAGCCCTCCGAGGACGCCTGCCTGTCGCTGATCCGGGTCGCCCAGTTGGCGGCCGAGGCCGGCTTCCCAGCTGGCGCGCTGAACATCGTGACCGGCTACGGGCACGAGGTCGGCGACGCGCTGGCGCGCCACGAGGGCATCGACCACATCAGCTTCACCGGCAGCCCCAAGGTGGGTACGCTGATCCAGCAGGTGGCGGCCGAGCGCCATTGCCCGGTGACGCTCGAGCTCGGCGGCAAGAGCCCGCAGATCGTGTTCGCCGATGCCGACCTGGGCGCGGCGATCCCGGTGCTGATCAACGCCATCGTGCAGAACGCCGGCCAGACCTGCTCGGCCGGCTCGCGCGTGCTGATCGACCAGGCCATCTACGAGCCGCTGCTGCAGCGCCTGGGCCATGCCTTCGAGGCGCTGCGCGTCGGCCCCGCGGCCATGGACCTGGACGTCGGCCCGCTGATCCGCCAGACGCAGCAGCAGCGCGTGTGGGACTTCCTGTCGGACGCGCACGTGGCGGGCATCCCGATGGTGGCGCAGGGCGTGGTGGTCGACGAAGCGCCCGAGGCCGGTTTCTACCAGGCCCCCACCCTGCTGCGCGACGTGCCGGTGGACCACCGCCTGGCGCAGGAGGAAGTCTTCGGCCCGGTGCTGGCCGCGATGTCGTTCCGCGACGAGGACGAGGCGGTGGCGCTGGCCAACGCCACCCAGTTCGGCCTGGTCGCCGGTATCTGGACGAACGACGGCGGGCGCCAGTTCCGGATGGCCAAGCGCGTGAGGAGCGGCCAGGTGTTCATCAACAACTACGGCGCCGGCGGCGGGGTCGAACTGCCCTTCGGCGGCGTCAAGTCCTCGGGCTACGGCCGCGAGAAGGGCTTCGAGGCGCTGTACGGATTCACCACGCTCAAGACCGTGGCCGTGAAGCACGGCTGAGCAAGTGGCCCTGCGACGACAGCGGCCCCGGCGATGCGTTAAATTGACCCTCTCATGAACAAGCATGTCGTCCACGTCTCCGAGATCGGCCGCCCGCGCCGCGCCGCGCCTGCGCCCGAGCGCATGGTCGCGGCCACCGGCGTGCTGCTCGACCGGCTGGCCCGCCCCCTGACCGACCTGCGCATCAGCGTGACCGACCGCTGCAACTTCCGCTGCAGCTACTGCATGCCGAAGGAAGTGTTCGACAAGGACTACCAGTACCTGCCCCACAGCGCGCTGCTGAGCTTCGAGGAGATCACGCGGCTGGCGCGCATCTTCGCCAGCCATGGCGTGCACAAGATCCGGCTCACCGGCGGCGAGCCGCTGCTGCGCAAGAACCTCGAGGTGCTGGTCGAGCAGCTCGCGGCGCTGCGCACGCCGGACGGCCAGCCGCTCGACCTCACGCTGACCACCAACGGCTCGCTGCTCGCGCGCAAGGCCCAGGCGCTGAAGGCGGCCGGCCTCAAACGCGTGACCGTGAGCCTCGACGGCCTCGACGACACGGTGTTCCGCAGCATGAACGACGTCGACTTCCCCGTCGCCGAGGTGCTGGCCGGCATCGAGGCCGCGCAGGCGGCCGGGCTGGGCCCGATCAAGGTCAACATGGTGGTCAAGCGCGGCACCAACGAGCAGGAAATCCTGCCGATGGCCCGCCACTTCCGCGGCACCGGCGTGGTGCTGCGCTTCATCGAGTACATGGACGTCGGCGCCACCAACGGCTGGCGCATGGACGAAGTGCTGCCGTCGGCCGAAGTCGTGCGGCGGCTCGCCGAGGTGTTTCCACTGGCGCCACTGGAAGCCACCGTGGCCGGCGAAACCGCGCAGCGCTGGGCCTACGCGGATGGCGCCGGCGAGATCGGCGTGATCAGCAGCGTGACCCAGGCCTTCTGCCACGACTGCAGCCGCGCGCGACTGTCCACCGAGGGCAAGCTCTACCTGTGCCTGTTCGCCAGCCAGGGCCACGACCTGCGTCCATTGCTGCGCGGCGACGCCGACGACGCGCAGATCGCGTCCGCCCTCGGGCACATCTGGCAGGGCCGCAGCGACCGCTACTCCGAACTGCGCGCACTGCGCGCGCCCGACACCGACAGCAGCGCACCGCGCCGGGTCGAGATGAGCTATATCGGCGGATGAGCGCGGCAGCAATGAATCCATCGACTGCCATCGACGCCGGCGAGATCACCGGCCTCGTGCTCGCCGGCGGCCGCGGCTCGCGCATGGGCGGCATCGACAAGGGCCTGCAGAACTTCAACGGCACGCCGCTCGCGATGCACGCGGTGCTGCGCCTGGGACTGCAGGTCGGCGACATCATGGTGAACGCCAATCGCAACCTGGCCGCCTACGAGTCCTTCGGCGTGCCGGTGTGGCCGGACGGCCTGGCCGACTACGCGGGGCCGCTGGCCGGCTTCCTGACCGGTCTGGAGCGCTGCGAGACGCCCTACCTGCTCACCGTGCCCTGCGACACACCGCTGTTCCCGCTCGACCTGGCCAGCCGCCTGGCCGCCGCCCTGGCGGCCGAGGACGCCGACATCGCGATGGTCAGCGCGCCCGAGGCCGCGGACGATCCGGCCGCCGCGCCGGTGCTGTTCCCGCAACCGGTGTTCTGCCTGCTGCGCGCCACACTGCTCGAAAGCCTGGTGCGCTTCACGCAGAACGGCGGCCGCAAGATCGACAAGTGGACCGGACAGCACCGCACGGTGCTGGTGCCCTTCGATCGCCCCGGCGATGCCGCCAATGCGTTCTTCAACGCCAACACGCTGGCCGAGCTGCACGCGCTCGAAGCCCGGCGTTGCTGATTCTCTTGTTGCCATGAGCCGAATTGCCGAGATTGCCGCCGCGCTGGCGGGCTACGACCCCAAGGCCCTGGGCGTCGACGCCGTGCAGGCCTTCCTGGCGCAACTGGCCGAGCCCGCGGTCGTCACGCAGGTCGAGCGCCTGGCCCTGCGCGATGCGCTCGGACGGGTGCTGGCCGAGGACGTCGTCTCGCCGGTCAGCGTGCCGCCGCACGACAACTCGGCCATGGACGGCTTCGCCTTCGACGGCACGGTGCTCGCCGCCGCCGGCGACGCCACGCTCACGCTGCGCGTGGTCGGCACCGCGCTGGCCGGCGCCGCCTGGCGCGGCACGCTGGGGGCCGGCGATGCGGTCAAGATCATGACCGGCGCGGTGATGCCGGCCGGACTCGACACGGTGATCCCGCAGGAGTTCTGCACGGTCGAAGGCGAGCGCGTGAGCTTCCCGGCCCGGGCGCTGCGGCGCGGCGACAACCGCCGCTTCGCCGGCGAAGACCTGATGCAGGGCCAGCCCGCGCTGCGCCGCGGCCAGATCATCACACCGGCCGCGCTCGGCATGGTGGCCAGCCTCGGATTGCCGATGGTGCCGGTGCTGCGGCGCCTGCGCGTCGCCTATTTCTCCACCGGCGACGAGATCCTGAGTCTCGGCGAACTGCCGCGCGAAGGTGCGGTCTACGACAGCAACCGCTACACCGTGTTCGGCCTGCTCACCCGACTGGGCTGCGAGGTGATCGACCTCGGCCTGGTACGCGACGATCCGGCGGCGCTCGAATCCGCGCTTCGCCGCGCCGCGGCGGATGCCGACGCCATCATCACCAGCGGCGGCGTCAGCGTCGGCGAGGCCGACCACACGCGCGCCGTCATGCAGCGGCTCGGCGACATGGCGTTCTGGCGCGTCGCGATGCGGCCCGGCCGGCCGATGGCGGTCGGCCTGATCCCGGCGCCGAACGAACAGCGCGGGCCCGCGGTGCTGTTCGGCCTGCCGGGCAATCCGGTGGCGGTGATGGTGACCTTCCTTGCCTTCGTGCGCCCTGCGCTGCTGCAGATGATGGGCTGCAACGCAGCCTGCGCCGCGCCGCCGCCGCTGCTGCGCGCCACCAGCGTGGATGCGATCCGCAAGAAGCCCGGACGCACCGAGTACCAGCGCGGCCGGGTGCAGGCGGTCGCGGGCGCGCTGCCCGAGGTGCGCATCGCCGGCAATCAGGGCTCGGGCGTCCTGAGCTCGATGGTCGAGGCCAACGGCCTGGTGGTGCTGCACCACGACCAGGCGAGCGTGGCGGCGGGCGACGCGGTCGATGTGATGATCTTCGACGGCGTGGTGTAAGGTCTCTGCCCGCCCCTGGCCTCACGGGAATTGCGCATGGCCGCCACCAGAATCGAGTTGATGCAGCAGATGCCGATCTTCGGCGCCATCGGTGCGGAAACCATCGAGTTCCTGCTGGCGTCCGCGCCGGTCGTCGAAGTGCCGGGCGGCAGCTACTTCTTCCGCGAAGGCGATCCCGGCCACGGCATGTTCGTGCTCGAAACCGGCAGCGTGACCGTGTCCAAGAGCTGGCAGTCGCACGAGCTGCTGCTGGGGCACCTGGTCCGGGGCGACTGTTTCGGCGAGATGGCCCTGCTCGACCTCTTTCCGCGCAGCGCATCGGTGCGCACCGATGCCGACTGCGTCGCGATCGAGCTCACTTCGGCCAACCTGTACCGCCTGTTCGAACGCGACGTCGAACAGTTCGCGCTGATCCAGATGAACATCGCGCGCGAGATGAGCCGCCGGCTGCGCGTCGCCGACGATCGCCTTTTCCGGGCACAGATGGGCGAATGCCTGGAAGCGCTGAAGCGCATTTGAACCCGCCCTCAGCCTTCGCGCACCCGAAGGGCCGGCGAAGCCAGGCCGGTTTCGTGAAACACCGCGGAACCGGCTTCGCCGGGCCGCCGGTGTTGCCCCCGGCAGGGGGTGGGCGCCCGACACGAAGTGCGGGCAACCTGGGGGCGAGCAACAGTGCCACCGCGGAACCGGCTCCGCCGGTCCGCTGGTGTTGCCCCCGGTAGGGGGTGGGCGGCTACACGCAGTGAGCCAACCTGGGGGCGAGCTAAATCCTTCCGAGTGCGCGCTCGACGCCCTTGTTCGCGAGCGCATCCGCGCGCTCGTTCCCCGGATCGCCCGAGTGGCCCTTGACCCAGCGCCATTCGATCTGGTGGCCGCCCTCGGCCACCAGCTTGTCCAACTGCTGCCAGAGCTCGACGTTCTTCACCGGCTGCTTGGTCGAGGTGCGCCAGCCCTTGGCCTTCCAGCCCTTGATCCATTCGGTGATGCCCATGCGCACGTACTGGCTGTCCAGGTAGAGGACGACCTTGCACGGCCGCTTGAGCGCGCCGAGGCCCTCGATCACCGCCTGCAGCTCCATGCGGTTGTTGGTGGTGTTGAGTTCGCCGCCGAAAAGCTCCTTCTCGGTGGCGCCCGACTTGAGCCATGCGCCCCAGCCGCCGGGACCGGGGTTGCCCTTGCAGGCACCGTCGGTGTAGATCTGTACTTCGTTCAAAAACCGTTTCCTTCTCGATGTCCCCGATTGTCGCGTCCCCGGTGCATCTTTCCCGCGATCGGCACCGGCGCGCTGGCGCGCGAGGCGGCGCGGCGCCAGTCGGCGCTCAGCAGCCGCAGCCCCCGCACCCGTTTCACCGCCACGAGGAAATAGACAGCACCGAAAATCGGCCACCAGCGCTCGCCGGCGGCATCGAACCAGCGGCAGCGCTCCAACCAGGCTTCGCTGCGGACGGCAGGTCGATAGACGCCGAAGCGCCCCGACTCGACCTCGAAGCTCAGCAGCCGCAACCAGTCGCGCATGCGCCGGTAGCCGATGAAATCGCCGGCTTCGGGCAGGAACAGCTCGCCGAATCCCAGCCGTCGAAAAAGACGGGCCCGGCGCTGCCGCATGCCCCAGAGGCTGGCCGGATTCAGGCCGCAGATGACGACGCGGCCCTCGGGTACCAGCACCCGCTCGACCTCGCGCAGGGTCGCGTGCGGGTCGGGACTGAGCTCGAGCGCATGCGGCAACACCACCAGGTCGAGGCTGTTGGCCGAAAAAGGCAAGGCCGAGAAGTCCGTCACCAGCGCGCTGGCGCTGGCCTGGGCCGGATCCGACAGCGCCAGCCAGCGGTGCGGCATGCGATTGGCGCGCAGTCCCTCGACTTCGGACAGGCCCAGCTGCAGCGCGTGGTAACCGAACACGTCGGCGACGGCCTGGTCGAGCTGCGCCTGCTCCCAGGCCAGCAGATAACGGCCGGGGGGGGTCTCGAACCAATCGTGCAAACCTATAATTTGACCGCTCATGACCCTCGTTCCGCTGCCCGCCTTCGCCGACAACTGCATCTGGATGTCGCAGGACGGGCACGACGCGATCGTGGTCGACCCAAGGGACGCCGGGCCGGTGTCCGAAGCACTCCCGCGCGGCAATCTGCAACTGGCCGCGATTCTAGTCACGCGCCATCATGCCGATCACACCGGCGACGGGGCGGCGCCGTACGCGGACTGCGGCCACGAAGACACGCTTGCTTTTCCGAGATTTGCACAAAGCGTGGAACCCGGCAACCCGGATCTCACTCACTACACGGCGCACTGCGAAACATTGCGTGCGCGCGGCCAGCCGACGCTGCCCCCGCAGCGGCTCACCGGGCGCCGAATCCATCCCTCACTTCGCAGCTGCGAAGCCACTGTCAGTCAGTCGGTCCAGGCTCATGCCGGCCATTGCGCGCAAGCCGCGCCGGCCGAAGTGTTCCCCGCGCTGCGCCAATGGAAAAACGACTTTCGATGAAATTTCTGCTAGCCGCCTGCCTCGCGGGCTCCTTGTTTCTCGCGGGCTGTGCCACCGGCACCGGGTCAGCGCCGGGTGGCGCTTCGGCCGGCGGCACGCCGGTCTATCCGGGCGGCAACCTGACGCCGATCACCTCGGGCAACACCAAGTCGCGTGCCGTGGTCACGCTGGCCCCGCCCACCGACATGTGGGACCGCATCCGCCGCGGCTTCAAGATGCCCGATCTCAGCAGCGATCTGGTGCGTGACCGCGAGCAGTGGTATGCGAGCCGGCCCGACTACATCCAGCGCATGACCGAGCGCTCGAACCGCTACATCTTCCACATCGTCGAGGAGCTCGAACGCCGCGACATGCCGACCGAACTCGCGCTGCTGCCCTACATCGAGAGCGCCTTCAATCCGCAGGCCGTGTCGAGCGCTCGCGCGGCCGGCATGTGGCAGTTCATGCCGGCCACCGGCACCGACTACGACCTGAAGCAGAACATCTTCCGCGACGACCGGCGCGACGTCGTGGCGTCGACCCGCGCAGCACTCGACTACCTGCAGCGGCTCTACGGGATGTTCGGCGACTGGCAACTCGCGCTGGCCGCCTACAACTGGGGCGAAGGCAACGTCGGCAAGGCGATCGCGAAGAACCAGCGCGCCGGCCTGCCCACCACCTACAGCGACCTCACGATGCCCGCCGAGACCCGGCTCTACGTGCCGAAGCTGCAGGCGGTCAAGAACATCGTCGCCGATCCGGCGCGCTTCAATGTCGACCTGCCGCTGATCGCCAACCACCCCTACTTCCAGACCGTCGCGCTCAAGCGCGATCTCGACGTCGCGCTGGCGGCCAAGCTGGCCGACGTGCAGATCGAGGACTTCCGCGCGCTCAATCCGTCGGCGCACAAGCCGGTGCTGCTGGCCGCCGGCACGCCGGAGATCCTGCTGCCGTGGGACAACGCCGCCGTGTTCCAGCGCAACTTCGAGGCCTACAGCCAGGGCCAGTACGCCAGCTGGACCGCCTGGACGGTGCCGGCCACGATGACCGTGGCCGATGCCGCGCAGCGCTCGGGCATGAGCGAAGCCGACCTGCGCGCGGTCAACAACGTGCCGCCGCGGATGTTGATCAAGGCCGGGTCGACGCTGATCGTGCCGCGCAGCGCCCGGGTCCAGGAAGACGTGGCGGCGCTGGTGGCCGATACCGGCCAACTGAGCTTCCAGCCCGAGATCGTCACGCGCCGCACCGTGATCAAGGCGGGCCGCCTGGACAGCGTCGCGAGCATCGCCCACCGCTACAAACTGAGTCCGGCCAGCGTCGCCGAATGGAACGACGTCAAGCCAAGCCATGCCTTCCCGCGCGGCTTCGAGGTGGTGGTGTTCCTGCCCGTGCGGGCCTCGCGGGCCGCCAGCGTGGGTTCCGGCTCCGGCCATGTGCGCGCTGGGGCAGCGTCCAAGAGCAGCGGCGCGGCGACGAAGGGCAGCTCCGCCAAGGCGACCAAGGGTTCGAGCGACAAGCAAGTCGTGCAAGAGAAGCGCGGCGGCACGCCGTCGAAGAAGAAGCGCTGAAGGCCAGGCCGGCGCCGGGCCGCCAGCGCGGCCTGGTCCGCGCTGCGCGCAGAGGGGCGGGCTTCAGAGCTTCTCGGTCTCGCCGCTGCGGGGCTGCCATTTCATGAGGCGCTTCTCGAGCACGCCGACGATCGCGTCCAGCAGCAGCGCGAAGGCCGTGAGCACCACGATGCCGGCGAACACCGTGTTGACATCGAAGGTCCCCTCGGCCTGCAGGATCAGGTAGCCGACGCCGCGAGCCGAGCCCAGGTACTCGCCGACCACCGCGCCGACGAAAGCCAGGCCCACCGAGGTGTGCAGGCTCGAGAACACCCAGCTGGTCGCGCTCGGCAGGTAGACGGTGCGCAGCAGCTGCCGCTGGTTGGCGCCGAGCATGCGCGCATTCGCCAGCACCACCGGGCTCACTTCGCGCACGCCCTGGTAGACGTTGAAGAAGACGATGAAGAAAACCAGCGTGACTGCCAGCGCCACCTTGCTCCAGATGCCGAGGCCGAACCACAGCGCGAAGATCGGCGCCAGGATCACGCGCGGCATCGAGTTGGCGGCCTTGATGTAGGGGTCGAAGACCAGGCTCGCGGTCGGGGCCAGCGCCAGCCAGAGCCCGCAGGCCAGCCCCAGCACGGTGCCGATCACGAAGGCCAGCACGGTCTCGAGCAGCGTCGTGCCGAGGTGGACATAGATGTCGGCATTGCCCGCCAGGCCTTCGGGGAACAGCGGATTGGGCGGGATCGCGACCGGCATGAACCAGCTCCAGACCCGGCCTGCCACCTGGACCGGTTCGCCCAGGAAGAAGGCGAACTGCGGGTTGCGCGAGGCCAGGTGCCAGCCGACCAGCAGCAAGACCAGGACGGTCAGCTGCCAGAAGCGCGCATTGCTTTCGTCAGGGCGCAGCCGCATGTTCAGGCCGCCTTCTTCAATTGCTGCGCATAGCCCTTGAGCACCTCGTCGCGCAGCACGTTCCAGATCTGCGTATGCAACTCGACGAAACGCGGATGGGTGCGGACCTCCGCCACATCGCGCGGACGCGGCAGGTCGATCGCGAATTCTCCGATCGGATGGGTCGCGGGTCCGGCCGACAGCACCACCACGCGATCGCTCATCGCGATCGCCTCATCGAGGTCGTGCGTGATGAACAGCACCGCCTTCTTCTTTGCGGCCCACAATTCCAGCACCTCGTTTTCCATCAGCTGCCGCGTCTGGATGTCGAGCGCGCTGAACGGTTCGTCCATCAGGATGATGTCGGGGTCCAGCGCCAGCACCTGGGCCAGCGCGGTGCGCTTGCGCATGCCGCCCGAGAGCTGGTGCGGATAGCGGTCGCCGAAGCCGCTCAAGCCGACACGCGCGAGCCAGCCCTCGGCCTGCGCCCTCGCCTGCGCGTCGGGCAGGCCGCGGTACTGGAGGCCCACCATCACGTTGTCGAGCGCGCTGCGCCATGGCATCAGGGCTTCGCTCTGGAACATGTAGCCGGCGCGCGCGTTGACGCCCGCGAGCGGCTGGCCGAAGACCCGCACCGTGCCCGACGAGGGCTCGAGCAGCCCGGCGCCGACATTGAGCAGGGTCGACTTGCCGCAGCCCGTGGGCCCGACCACCGACACGAACTCGCCCTCGCCGATGCGCAGCGTGGTGTCGGCAACCGCCGTGTAGCGCTGGCTGCGGTCGTCCTTCGAGCGGAAGGTGCAATGGATGTCGATCAGTTCGAGCGCGTGGTCGGCCATGGGCTTGGAAGAAAAAACCCGGCCGAAGCCGGGTTGCAGGACGCCACGGTCAGGCTTTGAACCGGTCCTTGGCACGCCGCGCAAAATCGTTGGTATAGAGCTTGGCCAGGTCGATCTTCTCGGCCTTGACCGTGGGATCGAAACTGGCGATGGCTGCGAGAGCTGTCCTGGGGCCTTCGGCCGGCACCAGCCCGTCGATCGCGATCGCCTCGCGCACCTTGTCGAAGGACGCCAGGTACAGCGCGCGGTCGCCCAGCAGGTAGGTCTCGGGCACGGTCTTGATGATGTCGCCCGGCCCGGCGGTCTGCAGCCACTTGAGGCCATGCACGATCGCGTTGGTGAGCGCCTGGCAGGTGTTCGGATGCTTCTGGATGAATTCCGCCGAGGCATACAGGCAGGCCGCCGGCATCAAGCCTCCGAACACCTCCTGCGTGCCCTTGAGCGTGCGCGTATCGCTGATGATCTTCACGTCGCCCTTCTGCTCGAGCATGGTCATCACGGGATCGGTGTTGCTGATCGCATCGATCTGGCCGGAACGCAACGCAGTAAGTGCGCCGGCCGCGACACCGACACCGATGAAGCTCACGTCACTGGCCTTGAGCCCACCGCGCGACAGCACCAGGTTGGCCACCATGTTGGTGGAAGAGCCCGGCGCCGAGACGCCGATCTTCTTGCCCTTGAGCTCCGCGATGCCGGTGTAGCCCGGCATGTTCTTGGTCGACACGCCGATGGCGATCTGCGGCGCGCGGCCCTGCAGCACGAAGGCCTGGAAGAACTGGTTCTTGGCCTGCAGGTTGATGGTGTGCTCGAAGGCCCCCGAACAGACGTCGGCCGAGCCGCCCACAACAGCCTGCAGCGCGCGCGCACCGCCCGAGAAATCGGAGATCTCGACGTCGAGTCCTTCGGCCTTGAAGTAGCCGAGCTGCTCGGAGATCGTGAGCGGCAGGTAGTAGAACGCCGCCTTGCCGCCGACCGCGATGGAAACCTTGGACTTCTCGAGCTTGGCCTGGCCGTGGACCAGTGGCGCGCCGATGGCAGCGGCGCCCAGCGCGGCGGCTGCGGTGAAGGTACGGCGATTGAGCATGAGTGGGGCCCGCGGGCTCTGTTCGTGTGATTCGAATCGAGCTTAGAGGCACCCCCCCGCCCCTGCATCGGGAACATCCCGTGCGGGTTTTCACGTAATCACGAAGACCGCTAGCGGCCCGCGAACAGGATGGCTGCGTGGGCACCGAATGCGAGCGCCCGGACCGCGCCTGCGTCGCGACGATCAGCGTCTGCCGGTTCGATGCTCAGCGGCGGTCCACGAGCGCGTGGGCGATGGTGCCGAGGTCGACGTACTCGAGCTCGCTGCCGGCCGGCACGCCGCGCGCGAGCCGGGTCACGGCGAGGCCGCGCTGCTTGAGCGCATCACCGATCACGTGGGCCGTCGCCTCGCCCTCGGCAGTGAAGTTGGTGGCGAGGATCACCTCGGTCACGGTGCCGTCGAGCGCGCGCTCGAACAGCTTCGAGAGCCCGATGTCCTTGGGCCCGATGCCGTCGAGCGGACTCAGCTTGCCCATCAGCACGAAGTAGTAGCCCCGGAACACACCGGTGCGTTCGAGCGCGGCCTGGTCGGCCGGCGTCTCCACCACGCACAGCTTGCTGGCGTCGCGGCGCGCATCCTGGCAGACGCTGCAGATCAGGCCTTCGGTGAAGGTGTTGCAGCGCTCGCAGTGCTGCACGTTGCTGGCCGCCTGCTGCAGGGCGCGCGCGAGCCTTTGCGCGCCTTCGCGGTCGTGCTGCAGCAGATGGAACGCCATGCGCGAGGCCGACTTCGCGCCAACGCCGGGCAGTCGGCGCAGCGCCTCGACCAAGGCCTCGAGCGAGCTGGAATCCGCCATCGAGGGCTGATGAAAGCTCAGAACGGCAGCTTCATGCCGGGCGGCAGGCCAGGCATGCCGGAAGTCAGCTTGCCCATCTTCTGCTCGCTGGTTTCCTCGGCCTTGCGCACCGCGGCATTGAAGGCCGCTGCCACCAGGTCTTCGAGCATGTCCTTGTCGTCGGCCAGGAGGCTCGGATCGATGGTGATGCGCTTGACGTCGTGCTTGCAGGTCATCACGACCTTCACCAGCCCGGCGCCGGATTCGCCCTCGACCTCGATGGTGGCCAGTTCTTCCTGGGCCTTCTTGAGGTTGTCCTGCATTGCCTGCGCCTGCTTCATGAGGCCGGCCAGTTGTCCTTTGTTGAACATGTGGGTCCTGTCGATCGTTGAAATAAAGAGTTTAGTCAGTTGAGGACAGAGCAAAAACTGCTGCGCAGTTTCTTGATCTGTCCCGCGAGGTATCAGTCAGTCGAGGACAGAGCAAAAACTGCTGCGCAGTTTCTTGGTCTGTCCCGCAAGGTTCTAGTCAGTTGAGGACAGAGCAAAAAACTGCTGTGCAGTTTCTTGGTCTGTCCCGCAAGGTATCAAGCGGGCCGCAGCGTACCCGGGACGATCCTCGCGTCCCAGTCGCGCATCATCGACTGCACCTCGGGGTCGTTGCGTATCGCTTCCTCGGCGACGCGCTGGCGCTCGTCGGCCGCCTGCTTGTTGCGGCGCGCCGGGCTATCGACCACGGCGCCGATCTCGATCGCGATCTTGACGCCATGGCCCAGCGTCGCCAGCGCGGCCTGGAGTTTTTCGCGGCTGCTGGTCTGATTGAGCGACTCGCGCTCGACCCGCAGCAGCCACTGGTCGACATCGCGGGCCACCAGCTGCGACTGCAACGCGAGCTCGCGCGCCAAGGCGTTGATGGCCTCGGCCACGACCATCTGGGTCACCGTGGCGTGCCAGAAGTCGCCCTCCTCGCTGGGCGGAATCGGCGCCGAGGGGGCGGAGGGCACGCCCGCCTGGACCTCGCGCGCACCGGGCGGCGGCTGCACGCGCACCGGCATCGCCATCAGTTTCGCGGCCGTGGGTGCCGAGTCGTCGGCAGCGGCTGCCGGTCTGGGCGGTACCGACGCGTTCAGCGCCGGGCCATCGACCACCGGCAGCCGCTGGCCCGGCGGCGTATGTGCGGCGACGGACGTCATCGCTGCGGGCGCGGGGGCCGGGGCGCGCGGAGCGTCTGCGGTGATCGGACGCGCCGCTTCGACAGCAGGAGGCGCGGCCCGGGGCGCATCGGCGACCGGCCGCGCAGGCTCATTCAGAGTTTTTTTTTCCGTGCCGGCCGCAACGGCGGGCTTGAAGGCCAGCAGGCGCAGCAGCACCATCGTGAGCGCCGCGTACTCGTCGGGCGCCAGACCGAGTTCGCCACGCCCGTGCAGGCAGAGGCTGTAGAGCAACTGCGTCTCGTCGGCCGGCAGCAGCGCCGCAAGGCGCGCGGTCTCGGCCGCGTCGGGGTCGGTGCCGTCACGCGACTCGGCGCGCGAAGGTACGGCCTGCAGCACCGCCATGCCCTGCAGCACGGTCGTCATCTCCTCCAGCGTGGAGGCGGCCGACAAACCGTCGCGGCGCAGACCTTCGGAGGTCTCGACCACTGTCTTTCCGTCACCCTGCGCGAGGGCCTCGATCAGCCGGAACACATGGCCGCGGTCGACGCTGCCGAGCATCTGCCGCACGCCGGTCTCGAGCAACTCGCCATTGCCGAAGGCGATCGCCTGGTCGGTCAGCGAGAGCGCATCGCGCATCGAGCCGCGGGCAGCGCGCGAAATCAGGCGCAACGCGAGCGGCTCGGCCGGCACGGCTTCGGTCTGCAGCACCTGCGTCAGATGCTCGAGCACGGTCTCGGGCGCCATCGGCCGCAGGTTGAACTGCAGGCAGCGCGACAGGACGGTGACCGGCACCTTTTGCGGGTCGGTGGTGGCCAGCACGAACTTGAGGTATTCGGGCGGTTCCTCGAGCGTCTTCAGCATCGCGTTGAACGCGTGGCCCGTGAGCATGTGCACTTCGTCGATCATGAAGACCTTGAAGCGGCCCTGCACCGGCTTGTAGACCGCCTGCTCCAGCAGCGCCTGCACCTCGTCGACACCGCGGTTGGAGGCCGCATCGAGTTCGGTGTAGTCGACGAAGCGGCCAGCGTCGATGTCCTTGCACGCCTGGCATAGGCCGCACGGCGTGGCCGTGATGCCGCCCTGGCCGTCGGGCCCCTGGCAGTTGAGCGACTTGGCCAGGATGCGCGAGACCGTGGTCTTGCCGACGCCGCGCGTGCCGGTGAACAGGTAGGCGTGATGCAGACGCTGCGAGGTGAGCGCGTTTTCGAGCGCCTGGACGACATGCTCTTGGCCCACCATCTCGCTGAAGGTTCGGGGACGGTGTTTGCGAGCGAGCACGAGATAGGCCATCGGCGCATTTTAGGTCGACGCGGCGACCCGCCCCGCGCAACGGCCTAGGCCATCTTGCAGATGGCTTTCGCGGCCCCCGCACCTAGCATGAAAAACCCTCCGAGGAGATCGACATGTCCACTGCGACGCGCAAGGCGGCCCGCCCGGCCACAGCCAGCAGATCCAGCCAGCCGGGGGCCCTCACCCCACGGCGCTATTGCTCGCAGCCGGTGCAGCAGGTTCGCCATTTCGATCTCAGCGTCGCGGCCGGCCGCGCCCGTGCCATCATCGCCGCGAGCAAGAAGTGGGTGAACGGCACCCAACTCACCTACTACTGTTTCAAGCGCGGCGACGGCGTGCCCGCGGCCTGGCAGGGCAGCACGGCGGACATCGGCGTCGTCGACACCTCCTTCGAGACCTGGGCCAAGCTCGGCATCGGCATCAGTTTCAGGCGCACGGAAGCGCCCGAGGACGCCATGGTGCGCATCGGCTTCGATCCGCAGGATGGTTCCTGGTCCTATGTCGGGCGCGATGTGCTCAACACCAGGTCGCCGCAGGAGCGCACCATGAATTTCGGCTGGGCGTTGACCACCGCCTACGGCCACGACACGGCGCTGCACGAGATCGGCCACACGCTCGGACTCGAACACGAGCACCAGAACCCGAACGCCGGCATCTCCTGGAACCGCGAGGCGGTGCTCGCCTACTTCAAGGGTCCGCCGAACAGCTGGGACGAGTCGCAGATCGAGTGGAACATCCTGCGCAAGATCCCGGTGTCCGAGGTCAAGGGCACCACCTGGGATCCGGATTCCGTCATGGAATACCAGTTCGACGCCGGACTGATCATCGCGCCGGAGAAATACAAGGCCGGCCTGCAGCCCAAGGGCGGGCTCTCCTATGCGGACAAGGCGTGGGTCGTGGAGTCGTACCCGGGCGTCAGGGCGCCCTCGACCGCCACGTTGAAAGTCGGGCTGTCGCAACTGCTCAAGCTGAAGGCCGGCGAGACGCGCACCTTCGACTTCACCCCGGCCCGCACGCGGACCTACAACATCGGCACCTTCGGCACCTCCGACACCGTGCTGGTGCTGTTCGAGGTCACGCCCAACGGCAATGTGCAGATCGCGGGCGCGGACGACAGCGGCACCGACCTGAACGCCAAGGTCAGCATGCGGCTGAACAAGGGCCGCCGCTACCAGATTGGCGTGCGCCTCTATTACGCGGACGCGGCGCTCGAAACCTCGTTGATGGTCTGGTGAAAAAAGCCGGGGCGCCCGAGTCGCCTACAATCCCGAGTTGACGGGCCTCCCCGCATGGTGAAGCGGCCAAACGGGTCAGGTGGGGAACCAAGCAGCCCTAACTGCGTAGTCAGTGCCGGGGGTAAGGCTCGTCAACCTCACATCAAAAAGCCTTGAGTTCTCGATAACTTGAGCGCCATCAACCGCTAGGGCGGGAAATAGTCCTGAAGCAAAACGACCCCAGGTGTCACCACATGGGGCCGCGTGAGGGAAATCGGACAACTACGGGAGCTTGGCCAGTATCTTGTCCATTTCCTGGCTCGAATACGCGCGCATCGAAGCGATGCGCACATTCCCCTGGCTGGCCGTCGCGATGCTGAACGCCGCCAATGCGAGTTCGTCCTCTGCCTCGAGCACGCAGACGAGGTCGTACTTGCCCATGGTCCAGAACAGTTCCCGCATGGTGACTCCGCCCTTTTTTGCAGCTTCCTTGGCGGCAGCGGCCCGTTTGGTCGTGTCCTTGACCGATTGAATGCCCTTGTCGGTGAAGCTCATCAAGCCAATGTAGGTGATCATGTCAACCTCCTTTGAGCTGAAAGTAGGTGGCCTTGCCGACTGCCTCGAACCGACGCGGCCACCTGCCGTCGATCCAGATCACGACCAGTGAAATGACCTGCTGGTCCCTGGCCAGGAGCGCAGCGTCACAGGAGCGAACCTCGCGCAGGGCGGCAAGGAGTTTCACTGAGGGGCGACCCGGCGCATGCTACGCGCTTGGTCGGCGGTGGCAAGGCTGGTCCGATGGGCGGGAAGCACGATGTCCACCGGGCATGACGCCCTCCTGGTGGACCGGATCGCGTCATCCGGCGCGCTGCATCTCGGCCGCAATGACCTCGAGTTCGTCCAGGAGCGCCCAGCCCTCGCCTTCCTCGCCCTCGCGGCTCTCGGTCAGCAACTCGACCGCGAACTCCATCTGCATCGGCGTGAACAGATGGGCCATCATGCCCCTGAGTTGGTGGGCACTGCGCGGCGGATGGCCTGAGGCCTTCTCCGCCAGGTGGATGGCGCGAATCAGGTTCACCTGCGGATAGCTCAGTGCTTGTTCGCCGCAGTGGCCCAGATAGGCAGTCAGGGAGCGCGCGGCACGCTTGCAGGCCTGCCGCGTCTCGGCGCCGAGGGCTGCGGTCTGCGCATCCGCGCGGCGCCCCTCCGCCAGGATGTCTGGGGCAGAGGTCTCGTTGTTCTGGGTCATGCTGTGGTGGAGCGGGAGTGGGCCGATCGGGGTGCGCAGGCGGTCCGGTCTGGTGGACCGATCCCGCCGCACATGACTCCGAGCTTCGGCGATCTCCCTGAAGGCAGCCTTAAACGAAGTACCCGCTCAAGCGCAAAATACTGTATTTTTATACAGTCATTTTGCTAGAATGGACCGCCTCCAATAACAAGACAACGGCGAGACCATGCCCCCCTTCACCCCTTCCCTGGCAGCTGGCCGGGTGCTGCCTTCACGGCCTCCGCCGCGCCCAGCTCGCCCCTCCTGGCCCTTTCGAGTGGCCCGCGAGCCGCCTCCGGCCCCTCAGATCAGGGCGCAGGCGGCGCGGGTCATCGCAACCACCGCACGGCACTGGGGGGTCGACGAAAACTGAGATTCGAGCACTACTTCAAGCGTTCCAGCACGCCGCGCGCGGCCGCTGCGCCGCTCGCCATCGAGGCGGTCAGCAGATAGCCGCCGGTCGGCGCTTCCCAGTCGAGCATCTCGCCCGCAAAGAACACCCCCGGCAGCGCGGCCCCCATCAGCTTGTCATCGAGCGCATCGAAGCGCACGCCGCCGCCGGTGCTGATGGCTTCGTCGAGCGGCCTCGGCGCCAGCAGCCTGAGCGGCACCGCCTTGATGGTTTCGGCCAGCTTGTCGGGCGATTGCATTTCTTCGCGCGTGAGCACTTCGTGCAGCACACCGGCCTTGATGCCCTCGAGGCCGAGGCGGCTTTTCAGGTGACTGGCCAGGGATCGCGCGCCGCGCGGATGCAGCACTGCGGCGCGCACCTGTTCGGCGCTGCGATCGGGCAGCAGGTCGAGCATCAGGAGGGCGCTGCCGCTCTCGGTGATCTCGTCGCGCAACAAGGCCGAAGCCGCATAGATCAGGCTGCCTTCGACGCCGGTGGCGGTCGCCACGAACTCGCCCTTGCGCGCGAAGCGCCGACCCTGGGCATCGCTGACCGTGATCGCCACCGACTTGAAGGGCATGCCGGCGAAGCGCTCGGCGAAATGCGGGGTCCAGCCCAGGTCGAAGCCGCAGTTGGCCGGCACCAGCGGAGCGACCGCCACGCCGCGTCCTGCCACCCACGGCACCCAGGCGCCGTCGGAACCCAGCCGCGACCAGCTCGCGCCGCCGAGCGCCAGCACCACGGCATCGTGGGCGGCAACGACTTCGGCGCCGGGCGCGGCGAAGTGCAGCGTGGTGGCCGGCATCGACGCATCCGGCCAGCCCAGCCAGCGGTGGCGCATGTGGAACTGCACGCCGGCCTGCCGCAGCCGATGCAGCCAGGCACGCAGCAGCGGCGCAGCCTTCATGTCCTTCGGGAACACGCGCCCCGAAGTGCCGACGAAGGTCTCGATGCCGAGTCCATGTGCCCACGCGCGCAGTTGATCGGGGCCGAACCGTCGCAGCAGGGGCTCAAGCGCGGCGCGCTGCGGGCCGAAGCGGCCGACGAAGACCTCGTAAGGCTCCGAGTGCGTCAGGTTGAGGCCACCACGGCCGGCCAGAAGGAACTTGCGCCCGACCGAGGGCATGGTGTCGTAGAGATGCACCTCGACGCCTTCGCCGCCGAGCACTTCGGCAGCCATCAATCCGGCGGGGCCGCCACCGACCACCGCGACTTTCTTTCTTTGATTCATGCGTCGAGTGTCACCGCTTTGGCTATCGACGCCATAGCTTGCGCGTCGACCACGGCATCACTTGGTTTCTGTCACAATGACCCGCACTTTAGCTGCACCGAAACTCTCCGCGCAGAAGGACACACCCCCATGGCCAGCGACCTCATCAAACACATCTCCGACTCTTCTTTCGAAGCCGACGTGCTCAAGTCCGGCAAGCCTGTGCTGGTCGACTACTGGGCCGAATGGTGCGGTCCCTGCAAGATGATCGCGCCGATCCTCGACGAGGTCTCCAGCACCTATGAAGGCAAGCTGCAGATCGCCAAGATGAACGTCGACGAGAACCGCGACATCCCGGCCAAGTTCGGCATCCGCGGCATCCCGACCCTGATGCTGTTCAAGGACGGCCAGCTGGCCGCCACCAAGGTCGGCGCCATGAGCAAGGCGCAGCTCACGGCCTTCATCGATCAGCAGCTCGCCTGACGTGCCCGGGGCTGCCCGCGCGCAATGCGCCGGCAGCCTTCCTTTTTCCTGTCATAATCTCCCACAGATCACCGGCCCTCCCAGGGACCCGGTTCGAGTTCCCCGGTTTGTGAGGCATCTCTCGCCTCTCCTCAAACCTCCCCCTCCTGGTTCCAGACTGATTTCCCCACACGGGGTCATTCCATGCACTTAAACGAACTCAAGGCACTCCACGTGTCCGAAGTCTTCAAGCAGGCTGAAGCGCTTGAAATCGAAAACATCGGCCGTATGCGCAAGCAGGAGTTGATGTTCGCCATCATCAAGAAGCGGGCCAAGGCCGGCGAGCAGGTCTTCGCGGACGGCGTGCTCGAGATCCTGCCCGACGGCTTCGGCTTCCTGCGCAGTCCGGACACCAGCTTCACCGCCAGCACGGACGACATCTACATCTCGCCGAGCCAGGTCCGGCGCTTCAACCTGCACACCGGCGACATGATCGAAGGCGAAGTGCGCACGCCGAAAGACGGCGAGCGCTACTTCGCGCTGACCAAGCTCGACAAGGTCAACGACGGCGCCCCCGAGGCCAACAAGCACAAGGTCATGTTCGAGAACCTGACGCCGCTGTTCCCCAAGGAGCAGATGCGTCTCGAGCGCGAGATCAAGGGCGAGGAGAACCTCACCGGCCGGATCATCGACATCATCGCGCCGATCGGCAAGGGCCAGCGTGCCCTGCTCGTGGCGCCGCCCAAGAGCGGCAAGACGGTCATGATGCAGCACATCGCGCATGCGATCAGCGCCAACTACCCCGACGTCCACATGATGGTGCTGCTCGTCGACGAGCGCCCCGAAGAAGTGACGGAAATGCAGCGCACCGTGAAGGGCGAGGTCATTGCCTCCACCTTCGACGAGCCCGCAGCGCGCCACGTGCACGTCGCCGAAATGGTCATCGAGCGCGCCAAGCGCCTGGTCGAACTCAAGAAGGACGTGGTGATCCTGCTCGACTCGATCACCCGCCTGGCCCGCGCCTACAACAACGTCGTGCCCTCCTCGGGCAAGGTCCTGACCGGCGGCGTGGACTCCAACGCGCTGCAGCGCCCGAAGCGCTTCCTCGGCGCCGCGCGCAATGTGGAAGAAGGCGGCTCTCTGACCATCATCGGCACCGCGCTGATCGACACCGGCAGCCGCATGGACGAAGTGATCTTCGAAGAGTTCAAGGGCACCGGCAACTCCGAAATCCACCTCGACCGCCGCCTCTACGAGAAGCGCGTGTTCCCGTCGATCCAGCTCAACCGCAGCGGCACCCGCCGCGAAGAGTTGCTGCTGCCCCCCGAGATCCTGCAGAAGACCCGCATTCTTCGCCAGCTCATGTACAACATGGACGAGATCGAGGCGATGGAGCTGATGCTCAAGAACATGAAGGCGACCAAGACCAATGTCGAGTTCTTCGACATGATGCGTCGCGGGGGCTGATCAAGCTTGATCGCCTCCTCGCGCTGACGGCCTGTCAGCGCGCCGCCAGGGCCCGGCCTTCCGCCGCGCTCTGGCGTCCCAGGTCGAGCAGTTCCATCAGCTCGACCGCCTGCTCCGGCATCACCGGATTCGGGCCCTTCCCGACGATCGCATCGCGCACCGCCGCGTAGTAGGAGACATAGTTGCCCGCCTGCGTGGGCCGCTTCTGCGTCTGCGCACGGCCGTCGATCCCCACCAGCGTCAGTTCGCCTTCGACCGGGTCGACGCCCCATCCCGCTTCGCCGGGCCGGCCGCCAGCGCGCAGTGCGTCCTCCTGCGGGTCGACGCCACGCTTGATGTAGCTGCCGCGCGTGCCGTGCACGATGAAACGCGGCGCTGGAAAGGCCGCCAGCGTGGTCGCGTGCAGCACCACGCGCAAGGGCGCGTGCTCGCCGCTTTCGTAGCGCAGGACGGCATGGAAGTAGTCCTCGACCAGCGCGCGCTCGCGCAGCGCGGCGATGTCGAGTTGCAGCGTATCGGGCTGGCCGAAGAGCTGTACCGCCTGGTCGAGCAGGTGCGAGCCGAGGTCGACCCAGAGGCCCGCACCGGGCACCGGCTGTTCCCGCCAGCGTTCGCGCACCTGCGGCCGGAAGCGGTCGAAATGCGATTCAAAATACACCGGGCGACCGAGTTCGCCGCCCGCCAACAGCTCGCGCAGGCTCAGGAAGTCGGCGTCGAAGCGACGATTCTGGTAGACCGACAGCAGCCGCCCCTTTCGCTCGGCCAGCGCGGCCAGTTCGCGCGCCTGGGCTGCGTCGAGCGTGAAAGGCTTGTCGACCACCACGTGCTTGCCGGCTTCGAGCGCCAACCTGGCAAGCGGATGGTGCTGGGCATTGGGCGCGGCAATGACGACCAGATCGATGTCGCTTCGACGCAACAGAGTGGCGACGTCGGGGACCACGTCCACGCCGGGCCAGTCCGCATGAACCTTGTGCGGCTGCGAACTCGCGACGGCGCCGAGTTCGAGCCCCGGGACGGCCGACAGCACGGGCGCGTGGAAAGTCTGGCCGGCGAATCCATAGCCGACCAGGCCGGCGCGCAAGTTGGAGAACGGCATGGTAAGGGAGCCCCTGGCGCGGAAAACGCCCAGTATGCGATAATTGCGGGCTTAGCGAAAAGTGCTGCGCGGCCTCCTGCCGCGGCTTGACGGCCCCAGGCCCTCGACACCCAGTGGCTCTCGCATCGACCCCAAAGGAAAAATCATGGCTAAAGAAGGCATTCACCCCAACTACCGCGAAGTTCTGTTCGTCGACCTGTCGAACGGCTTCAAGTTCGTGACCCGTTCGTGCGCGAACACCAAGGAGATGGGCAAGACCGACGACGGTCGCGAACTGCCTCTCTACAAGCTCGACACCTCGAGCGAGTCGCACCCCTTCTACACCGGCACGCAAAAGTCGGTCGACAACATGGGCGGCCGCGTCGAGAAGTTCCGCAACCGCTTCGGCAAGACCACCGGCGCCGCCTCCAAGTAAGGAGGGCGCTTCTGCGTCGAGGGCAGCCCGGTTTACCGCGCTGCCCTTTTTTTCTTTGGCCCCCGCACGCCCCACACCCGACCCTTGAATCAGCCGACGCCAGCGATCGTTGCCCAGAGCGCCGTGCGCCGCCTGCCGCGGATCGCGTTGGTGCTGCTGTGCGCGGCCTACCTGATGCCGGGGCTGGTGGGCCGGGGGCCATGGAAGAGCGCCGACATCGCGGCCTTCGGCTTCATGGCCGAACTCGCGAACAGCACCGCAGGCATCGCGCGCTGGCTGGATCCGATGCTGCTCGGCCTCCGGCCCGAGACGCCGGCGCTGCTGCCCTACTGGATCGGCGCCTGGGCCATCAAGATGGCACCGGCCTGGCTCAACCCCGACCTGGCGGTGCGCATCGCCTTCGCACTGATGCTCTGGGGTGCCTTCAGCGCCACCTGGTATGCCGCGTACTACCTGGCACGCACACCGCGCGCGCAGCCGGTGGCCTTCGCCTTCGGTGGCGAGGCCCGCCCGACCGACTATGCGCGCGCCATCGCCGATGGCGCCGTGCTGGCGCTGATCGCCTCCCTGGGACTCGCGCAACTCGGTCACGAGACCACGCCCGCGCTGGCCCAGCTGTTCTTCGCCTCCCATCTTTTCTTCGGCGTCGCGGCCCTGCCCTATCACCGCATCGGCGCCTTCATCGCGCTGCTGATCGGCAGTTTCGGGATGGCGCTGTCCGGCGGGCCAACGGTCGGGCTGGGACTGGGCCTCGGCTGCGTGCTGGTGCTGGCTGCGGAGCGCAGGCGCAGCAGCGCCGACCAGACCTCCGAATCCGAACCGACCTACAGCGTCGGCGCGATCGCAGCAGTGCTGGCCGCCACGCTGTTGGCGGCAGCCCTCGCGGCCGCACTCGGGCTCTTCCAGTGGAAGATCGAACTGCCGGTCGGAGGCCCCAACGCCCGCGTTTTCGCCGAGGTACGCGGCCAGGCCAAGTTGCTGCTGTGGTTCACCTGGCCGACCTGGCCGCTGGCGGTCTGGACCCTCTGGCGCTGGCGCCGGCAACTGACGGCACGCCACGTCGCGCTGCCGCTGTGGTTCGCGCTGATGCCGCTGCTCGCCACCTGGACCACCAACTTCTCCGAGCGCTCGCTGCTGCTCGCGCTGCCCGCCCTCGCGACGCTCGCCGCCTTCGCGCTGCCGACCCTGCGGCGCAGCGTGGCGGCGCTGATCGACTGGTTCACGCTGCTGTTCTTCAGTGGTTCGGCCATCATCATCTGGGTGATCTGGGTGGCGATGCAGACCGGTGTGCCGGCCAAGCCCGCGGCCAATGTCGCCAAGCTGGCGCCGGGTTTCGTGCCGCATTTCTCGGTGGTCGCCTTCATCTTCGCCGTGGCTGCGACGCTGGCCTGGGCCTGGCTGGTCCGCTGGCGCACCGGACGCCATCGTGCCGCGCTCTGGAAGACCCTGGTGCTGCCGGCCGGCGGCGCCGCGCTGTGCTGGATGCTGCTGATGACGCTGTGGCTGCCGCTGCTCGACTACGCGCGCAGCTACGTGCCCCAGGTGCGCGCGATCTCGGAGAAGGTCAGCCAGACCGAGTGCATTTCCGAACTTGCCCTCAGTCGGCCGCACATCGCGGCGCTGCGCTACCACGGCGGCTTCAAGCTGCGCTCGCTCGGCGCCGACGCGCCCTGCCCCTGGCTGCTGGTCAGCCCGGAGGCGATCGCGCGCCTGCGCGACATCGTGAACCTCGACGGCTGGCGCCTGATCGGCACGCTGCGGCGACCGACCAGCCCGAGCGACGACCTGCTGCTCTACCAACGGATCGTCCCGGCCGGTGGCTAGCGAGCGGCGGGTGATCGCGCGCCACGCCGCGACGGTGCTGGTCGGCCAGCTTGCGGTGATGGCCTTCGGCGTGACCGACACGATCGTGGCCGGCCGCTATGCCGAAGGCGCGTTGGCGGCGCTGTCGGTCGGCTCGGCGATCTTCATCAGCGTCTTCGTCTCGCTGATGGGCGCACTGCAGGCGCTGCTGCCGATCTGGGCCGAGCTCCACGGCGCGGGCCGCACGCACGAGGTCGGCCGCTCGGTCCGGCAGTCGCTCTATCTCTGCGCGATCACGATCGCGATCGGCATGGCAGTGCTGCTGTTCCCGGCGCCGTTGCTGCGCTGGACCGAAGTGCCGCCGGCCATGCGCGACGACGTCGAGGCCTACCTGCAGGTGCTCGCCTTCGCGCTGGCGCCGGCCCTGCTGTTCCGGCTCTTCAGCACCCTCAACCAGGGCCTGGGCAAGCCCCAGCTCGTGACCTGGCTGCAGCTGGCTTCGCTGGGCGTGAAGCTGCCGCTGTCGATCTGGTTCGCCTTCGGCGGCGCCGGACTGCCGGCCATGGGATTGGTGGGCTGCGGCTGGGCCACGCTGGTGGTCAACTACGCGATGCTCGGCGCCGCCATGTGGCTGCTGCGCAGCGACTCCTTCTACACGGGCTACCGCTTCTGGCAGCGGATTGAAGCACCGGACTGGCGGCAGATCAGCCAGTTCGCGCGGCTCGGCGTGCCGGCCGGGTTGTCGGTGCTGGTGGAGGTGACCTCGTTCACGCTGATGGCGCTGTTCATCGCCCGGCTGGGCACGGCGGCCTCGGCCGCGCACCAGATCGCTTCCAACCTCACGGCGGTGGCCTACATGATGCCGCTGTCGCTCGCCATCGCGACCAGTGCGCGGGTCAGCTTCTGGCTTGGGGCCGGCGACCCTGCGCGCGCGCGGCGCGCCTGCCGCCGGGGCTTCGAGCTGACCGTGTGCCTCGCGCTGCTGTTCGCCGCCGCGATGGCCACGCTGCGCTGGCAGCTCGCGGACATCTACTCGGCCAACCCGGCGGTGGTCGCGCTCGGCGCCACCCTGCTGCTGGCCACCGCCATCTATCACTTCGCGGATGCACTGCAGACGCTGTGCGTCTTCGTGCTGCGCTGCTACCGCGTCACCGTGCTGCCGCTGGTGCTCTATTGCACGCTGCTGTGGGGCGTGGGACTTGGCGGCAGCTACCTGCTGGCCTATCGCGGGTTCGGCCCCTGGACAGCGATGCACTCGCCGCTGGCCTTCTGGATGATGGGGGCACTGGCGCTGGCCCTGACGGCCGGGCTGTTCATCACGCTGCTGGCGTTCACGCTCAGGCAACGACGCTGAGCGGCGAAGCCTGCCGCAGGCGCGCCACCGGAAACACGAGCGCGAACCGCGAACCCTTGCCGAGCGTGCTCTCGATGCGCAATTCGGCCCCGTGGCGCTGCGCGATGTGCTTCACGATCGCCAGGCCGAGGCCGGTGCCGCCGGTCTCGCGCGAGCGGCTGCGGTCGACGCGGTAGAAGCGCTCGGTGAGGCGCGGCAGGTGCTCCGCAGCGATGCCGGGACCGCTGTCGCGCACCGCGTACTCGCCTCGGCCGTCGGGCAGCAGGCGCCAGATCACCTCGATTTCGCCGCCGCCGGGCGTGTAGCGGATGGCATTGCTCACGAGGTTGGACATCGCGCTCTGCAGCTCGGTCGGTCCGCCGGCGATCTCGGAGTCGGCCTCGATCGAGAACGACAGCCGGTGACCCTGAGAGGACAGCCGGCTCGACAGCCCCCTGCCCTCGTCCTCGCATTGCGCCATCAGGGCCCGCACGCGGGTCCAGCGATGGGCCGGCGGGGCCGCGCTGCCTTCCAGCCGCGACAGGGTCAGCAGGTCGTTGACCAGCGTCTCCATGCGGTGCGACTGCTGGCCCATGAGCGCCAGATAGCGGGCCCGCTCCTCGGCATCGAGCGGCAGGTTCTGCAAGGTCTCGACGAAGCCGGCCAGCACCGTCAACGGCGTGCGGATCTCGTGCGAGACGTTGGCGACGAAATCGCGCCGCATGGCCTCGGCCTGCTCGAGCGAGGTGATGTCGCGGGTCAGCAGCATGCGGCGATTGCCGGCGTAGGGGTGCACCTGCACCGACAGCCGCGCCGGATGGCCGCGATGCTGCGGGGCCTGCGCCGGGGCATCGATGACCACGTCGCGGCTGTAGTTCCAGGAGGCCAGGTAAGCGACGAAGGCCGGGTCGCGCACCAGGTTGGCCAGGTGCTGGAGCAGGTCGCGTTCGGCGTCGATCCCGAACTGGCCGGCGGCGGTCTGGTTGCACCATTCGATGCGCCCCTGCTCGTCGAGCAGCACGACGCCGTTCGGCGAAGCCTGGATGGCGGCAAGAAACTCCTGCAGCCGGTCCTCGGCCTGGCGGGTCTGCTGCTCGCGCTCGCGCAGCAGCTTGCGGATGCGCTCGGACAGCTCGCCCCAGACGCCGGGCCCGCGCGACGGCAGGCCGGCGACGTCCTTGCGCAGCACGTTCAGCAGCCGCTGGGCGCGCCAGGCGTCGAGCAGCAGCCACACCAGCGCGCCGAGCCAGCTGCCGAGCCAGGCATGGTGCCAGCCCAGCAGCGCCGCGGCCGCGCCGCCGCCAAGGGCGGAAGCCGTGAGGAAAGTGGCGATACGAAACGGCATGCAGAGCAATTATCCCGCCCGGTCGCAGCCGACCGGGCCTCTGGCGCGTTGGATTTTCAGACCGTGGCCTGGGCAGTGAGCCGGTAGCCCGCGCCGCGCACGGTCTCGACCATCGGCGCGGCGGCACCGAGCGACTCGCGCAGGCGTTTGACGTGAACGTCGACCGTGCGTTCCTCGATGTAGACGTGGTCGCCCCACACCTTGTCGAGCAGCTGGGCGCGGCTGTGGACGCGCTCGGCGTGCTGCATCAGGAAGCCCAGCAGCTTGAACTCGGTCGGCCCGACCTTCAGCGGCGCCCCTTGCCAGGTGACGCGATGGGTGGCGGTATCGAGCGCCAGTTCGCCGATCTCGACCCGTTCGGCCACCGCTTCGGGTGCCCGGCGGCGCAGCACGGCGCGGATGCGCGCCAGCATCTCCTGCGTGGAGAAGGGCTTGGTGATGTAGTCGTCGGCGCCGGCATCGAGCCCGGCCACCTTGTCGGGCTCATCGCCGCGCGCGGTCAGCATCAGGATCGGGATGGCCTTGGTGCGCGGGTCCTTGCGCCATTGGCGGGCCAGCTGCAGTCCGCTCTGGCCCGGCAGCATCCAGTCGAGCAGCACCAGGTCGGGCAGGAAGGCATCGATCTCGCGCTGCGCCGCCGCGCCGTCCTCGGCCCAGATCGGCTCGAAGCCGTTGTGACGCAGGTTGACGGCGATCAGCTCGGCGATCGAGGACTCGTCTTCGACGATCAGGATCCTAGGTTTCTTCATGAATTGCAGGCGAACTTCATTGCAGTGCCGACTCGATCTCCTGCATCGAAGTGTGCCGCACATCGGCACCCTTGACGATGTAGATGATGAACTCGGCGATGTTCTTGGCGTGGTCGCCGATGCGCTCGATGGCCTTGGCGAGGAACAGCAGGTCGAGGCTGGCGGAGATCTTGCGCGGGTCTTCCATCATGTAGGTGACCAGCTTGCGCACGAAGCCGTCAAACTCCTTGTCGATCAAGTCGTCGTCCTTGAGGATCGACAGCGCCGCCGCGGTGTCCAGCCGCGCGAAGGCGTCGAGCGCCTTGCGCAGAAGGCCCGAGGCCAGGTCGGCGGCGATGCGCAGCTCGGACGAGGGCAGCGCGCGGGCCGATCCGCTCTCGATGATCGACTTGACCATGCGCGCGATCTTGTTCGCCTCGTCGCCCACGCGCTCGAGGTTGGCGGTGGTCTTGGAGATCGCGATCAGGAGGCGCAGGTCGCGCGCGGTCGGCTGGCGGCGGGCGATGATCGACGACAGTTCGCGGTCGATCTCGATCTCCATCGCGTTGACGCGGTGCTCGGTCTCGGTGACGCGCTCGGCCGCCTCGGCGTCGAACTCCTGCAGCGCGTAGACCGCCTGGTGGATCTGGGCCTCGACCATCCCGCCGAGCTCCATCACGCGCGAGGACACGGTGTTGAGTTCGCTGTCGAACTGGCTGGAAAGGTGCTTTTCGGTCATGTCTGTCCCCTTAGCCGAATCGGCCGGTGATGTAGTCCTCGGTCTCCTTGCGCTTCGGCTTGAAGAAGAGGTCTTCGGTCGCGCCGAACTCGATCAGGTCGCCCAGGTACATGTAGGCGGTGTAGTCGCTGCAGCGCGCCGCCTGCTGCATGTTGTGCGTCACGATCACCACGGTGTACTCGCTTTTGAGCTCGGCGATCAACTCCTCGATTTTCGCCGTGGAGATCGGGTCGAGTGCCGAGCAGGGTTCATCGAGCAAGAGCACTTCCGGCTTGATCGCGATGCCGCGCGCAATGCACAGGCGCTGCTGCTGGCCGCCCGAGAGCCCCGAGCCGCTTTGCTGGAGCTTGTCGCGCACTTCCGTCCAGAGCGCGGCTTTCTTCAGCGCCCATTCGACCCGGTCGTCCATCTCGGACGCGCTCAGGTTCTCGAACAGCTTCACGCCGAAGGCGATGTTGTCGTAGATCGACATCGGGAACGGCGTCGGCTTCTGGAACACCATGCCGACCTTGGCGCGGATCAGCGCCACGTCCTGCTTGGAGGTCAGCAGGTTCTCGCCGTCGAGGGCGATCGTGCCTTCGGCGCGCTGCTCCGGATAGAGCTCGAACATGCGGTTGAAGGTGCGCAACAGCGTCGACTTGCCGCAGCCCGAGGGGCCGATGAAGGCGGTCACCTTGTTCTCGGGAATCTCGAGGTTGATGCCCTTGAGCGCGTGGAACTTGCCGTAGTAGAAGTTCAGGTCCTTGACCGAGATCTTCGAGCGCGTCGGCTGGGCGAGAGTGGTGGGCATGATTATTTAGAGCTTGTTGCGCGTGAGGATCCGCGCGAGGATGTTGAGCGCCAGCACCGCGACCGTGATCAGGAACACGCCGGCCCAGGCCAGCTGCTGCCAGTTCTCGTACGGGCTCATCGCGAACTTGAAGATGGTCACCGGCAGGCTGGCCATCGGCTGCGTCACGTCGGAGGTCCAGAACTGGTTGCTGAGCGCGGTGAAGAGCAGCGGCGCGGTTTCGCCGGCGATGCGGGCCACCGCCAGCAGCACGCCCGTCACCACCCCGGCGCGCGCCGCGCGCAGCGTGATGCTCAGGATCACCTTCCACTTGGGCGTGCCCAGCGCGTAGGCCGCTTCGCGCAGGCCCGGCGGCACCAGCTGCAGCATGTTCTCGGTGGTGCGAATCACCACCGGGATCACGATCAGCGCCAGCGCCAGCGAGCCGGCCAGCCCCGAGAAGGACTTGAAGTAGGCCACCACCACCGCATAGACGAACAGACCGATCACGATCGAGGGCGCCGACAGCAGGATGTCGTTGACGAAGCGCACGATGGTCGACAGCCAGCCCTTGACGTTGTACTCGGCCAGATAGATGCCGGCCATGATGCCGATCGGAGTGCCGACGAAGGTCGCCAGCAGCACCATCACGAGCGAGCCGAAGATCGCGTTGGCGATACCGCCGGCCTCGTTCGGCGGCGGCGTCATCTCGGTCAGGGTGCTGAGCGCCAGGCCGCCGACGCCCAGGCGCAGCGTTTCCCAGAGGATCCAGACCAGCCAGAAGACCCCGAAGGCCATCGCGGCCAGCGAGAGCGTCAATGCGATGAAGTTGACCCGCTTGCGGCCGGCGAAGCGCGCCGCGCGCGTCTCGTCCAGCGTCTTGGCGTTCAGGAGGCGTTCCGCGGTGGTCATGACTTGGTGCCCTCGCTCTTCTTCATGCGCTGCAGCAGCAGCTTGGACAGCGACAGCACCACGAAGGTGATGAAGAACAGCACCAGGCCGAGGTACATCAGCGAGGCCTGGTGCAGGCCGGCGCCGGCTTCGGCGAACTCGTTGGCCAGTACCGAGGTGATGCTGTTGGCCGGCTCGAAGACCGACAGCGAATTGAGCTGGTTGGTGTTGCCGATCACGAAGGTGACGGCCATCGTCTCGCCCAGCGCGCGGCCCAGGCCGAGCATGATGCCGCCGATGACGCCGGCCTTGGTGTAGGGCAGGACGACCTTGGAAACCACTTCCCAGGTGGTGGAGCCGAGCCCGTAGGCCGATTCCTTGAGCAGCGGCGGCGTGACCTCGAACACGTCGCGCATCACCGAGGCGATGAACGGAATGATCATGATCGCCAGGATGATGCCGGCCGACAGGATGCCGATGCCCACCGGCGGGCCCGCCACCAGCGCGCCCAGATAGGGCACGCCCTCGAACAGCTTCTGCAGCGGCTGCTGCACGTAGGTCGAGAGGATCGGGCCGAACACCAGCAGACCCCACATGCCGTAGACGATCGACGGCACCGCGGCGAGCAACTCGATCGCGGTGCCGAGCGGCCGCTTGAGCCAGGCCGGCGACATCTCGGTGAGGAACAGCGCGATGCCGAAGCTCACCGGCACCGCGATCAGCAGCGCGATCAGCGAGGTGGCCAGCGTGCCGTAGATCATCACCAGGCCGCCATACTCGTCCTTCACCGGATCCCAGACGCTGCTGGTCAGGAAACCGAGGCCGAACTTGGAAATGGCGGGCCAGGCGCCGACAAGCAACGACAGCAGGATGCCGATCAGCATCGCGAGCGTCAGCAGCGCGGCGCCTTTGGCGGCCCAGCCGAACAGGCGATCGGTGGCGGGGCCGCTGCGCGGCCGCTTGGCCGGGGGCGGGCCGGCTTGGGCACGGGCGCGCTCGGCCGGGAGGTCGAGCGTGGTGGCGCTGGCTGGGAATGTGGATGACACGTGTCGCTCCGAAGCCGGCGCGCGATCAAGCGGTGTGCTCATATGCGCGCCGAGGTGGCTTACTTGATCGCGACGGGCTTGCCCGAGGCGTCCTTGATCTCGCCCCAGGCGGTGGCGATCGCGCCCTTGACCTTGTCGGGCATCGGCACGTAGTCGAGGTCGCCGGCGGTCTTGTCGCCGTTCTTGTAGGCCCAGTCGAAGAACTTGAGCGTGGTCGTGGCCTGCRCCGGCTTGTCCTGCAGCTTGTGCATCAGGATGAAGGTGGCGCCGGTGATCGGCCACGAATCCTTGCCYTGCTGGTYGGTCAGCACCTGGTAGAAGCTCTTCGACCAGTCGGCACCTGCCGCCGCCGCCTTGAAGGCATCGTCGTCCGGCGAGACGAAGTTGCCGGCCTGGTTCTGCATCTGCGCGTACGTCATCTTGTTCTGCTTGACGTAGGCGTACTCGACGTAGCCGATCGAGTTCGGCAGCCGGTTCACGAAGGCCGCGACGCCTTCGTTGCCCTTGCCGCCGGCGCCGGYMGGCCAGTTGACCGCCGTGCCGTCGCCGACCTTGGCCTTCCAGTCGGGGTTGACCTTGCTCAGGTAGTTGGTGAACAGGAAGGTGGTGCCCGAACCGTCGGCGCGGCGGACCGGCGCGATGGCGGCGTCCGGCAGCGCCAGCGAGGGGTTCAGCGCCTTGATGGCCGGATCGTTCCACTTGGCGATCTTGCCCAGGTAGATGTCGCCGATGACCTGGCCGCTGAGCTTGAGCTCGCCCGGCTTGATGCCCTGGATGTTGACCACCGGGATCACGCCGCCGATGACGGTCGGGAACTGCACCAGCCCCTTGGTCTTGAGCTCTTCGTCGCTCAGCGGCATGTCGGAGGCGCCGAAATCGACCGTCTTGGCATCGATCTGCTTGAGGCCGGCGCCCGAGCCGACCGACTGGTAGTTGATCTTGGCGCCGGTGGCTTTGTTGAAATCGGCGGCCCACTTCGAATACAGCGGCGCCGGGAAGCTGGCGCCGGCGCCGGTGGCGGCTTCCTGGGCCAGGGCCGGAACTTGCGCGAATGCCGCGGCGATCAGGCCGGCGGAGGCGAATCTGGAAAGCGTGATCATGGGTCGTGTCTTCATCTGGCTGCAGTGGGGGGCGGTCGCCGGCATCGAGGACCCACCCGGAAAGGGCGGGCGCCGAAGCAACCTCTACCAGCGCCAGCAGACCGTCCGCACGCAGCGTACTCTCGAAAAGTGACGCTTTGATGATGGTCGAAATACCGTCGGTTCGCCAGTACGGCAACGAGGCCGAGACAGGGAGCCCTTGTTCGAAAAACTGTTGTTCGGGGATGCCGCGTCGGTGCACAGTCGGTGGACAATCTGAGAGTCCATGCAGAAGATCTGTGTTGTTTTTGTTTCGCGACGAAACTCCTTGCGCAGCATCCTGGCTGAAGCCTGCCTGCTCCATCTGAGTCAGCGCTTTTCCGTGCATTCCTGTGGCCGCCCGGGCGAGATCGCCCATTCGGTCCACCCGGCTGCCCTGGGTGCGCTGACCAGCGCCAGCATTCCACTGCCGCACACCGCCTTGCGCAGTTGGGACGAGTTCACCCGCTCGGGCGCACCGCGGGCGGACCTCGTCATTGCGCTGGACGCATCCATCGAGCTGTTGCAGCCTCGGTGGCCAGGTCAGCCGAACGCGGCGTTGTGGCCCTATGAGGATGTGGCCGCCATCGTCAACGCCGAACAGGCGGCTCACGCCGCGATTCAAACGCTGTACTCCCTGCGGCGCCGTCTGGAGCTGCTGGCCAATTTGCCGTTGCGCGCAGTCGACAGGGCGGCGGTGCGCGCGGACGTCCGGGATCTCGCGCACTTGAATTGAAAGCTTCTTGTGAGCGTCGCGCCGAGGTCAGGCGCGACGCCCGGGCCACGCCGCGGCGATCAGCTCGCTTGTCCCGTGAGCGGCACGTCGATCCCCTCAAGGGGCGACATCTGAAGCGAAAGATCGAACAGCCTGGCTTTGCCGGCGTAGTAGCGATCAAGTCGCCACTCTTTCAGGATCTCGACGGCGAGGTCGAACATGTCGAAGTCGAGTTCATACAGGGATGCAAGCTCGAAGCTGCGGTCAGATTCGAGCGCCAGCACCAACTGCGAAAGTACCACTGCGGACTGTCCGTTCGGATTTCGTTCGATGAAGCGACGGGCGCGATGGATCGCATTCATGGATTTCTCCCAGATTTGGAGAGATCGCGATTGTGGCTTGATCCGCAGCCGGATGAGGAAAAGACCACGACCGCCCAGCGGTGGCGAGTCCGAAGGCCCCATCTGCTTCAGGAACGCATTCGGCACAGAGTTGCCCGCAGGCAACAAAGTGATGGTTTTCGTGAGGAAGTGGGCCTCATAGCGCGTTCGGTGTATTGCGGGGAGATGCGGCGACACCTACTCTTGCGCTTGAGACTGTTGGACGAACTTTCTTACGCAATAACAACTTACGCTGTATTCCGCATGTTGGCCGCTGCGCTGATCCTTCTGCTCCTGGTGGCATGGGAGCTTCGTCTCCAGATCTGGCTGGGCAGGACGATGCGCATCAGGGTGCGGCGCATCGGGTGGATCGTCGTCGAGGTGCGGCGACGCGTTTCGATGCTGCGGTTGCCGGATCATGTGTCGGAATTCCCCGTTCCGCGCGAGGAGCGCATCCTGGTCCATCGATTGCTTGGCATCGTGCTCTGGCACGAGGAAATGAGCGTCGCGCTTCCCGATACCGCATGCGAGCACCTCGCGGAGATCGCGCCCCAAGACTTCGATCGTCAGTTTCCGATCTGGTTGCGTCTCGCCGGCGGCCCGGGCTGAGTCGCTGTCTGACGCTCTACCCGCGCGCCGCCTTGAGCACGTCCGCAATCAGGAAAGCCAGCTCCAGACTCTGCGATCCGTTCAGGCGCGGGTCGCAGGCGCTTCGATAGCGCGCCGACAGTCCCTCGTCCGTCAACGCCTGCGCGCCTCCGCGGCATTCGGTGACGTCTTGTCCCGTCATCTCGAAATGCAGGCCTCCGGGGTATGTGCCCTCCTGCCCGTGCACGGCAAAGAAGACCCGCAGTTCCTGGAGGATGCGTTCGAAGTCGCGGGTCTTGTAGCCACTGGTCGAGGTCACCGTGTTGCCGTGCATGGGGTCGCAGCACCACACCGGCGTGCGGCCGGCACGGTGCACGGCGCGCAGCAGGGGCGGCAGCCGCTCGGCGACCTTGTCGCTTCCCATGCGCGCGATCAACACCAGACGGCCGGGCTCCTGCTCCGGGTCCAGCACGTCCATGAGGCGCAGCACGTCGTCCGGACTGGCCGTCGGCCCCAGCTTGACGCCGATCGAGTTGCTCACGCCGCGCATGTACTCGACGTGGGCGCCATCGATCTGGCGCGTGCGCTCGCCCAACCAGAGCATGTGGGCTGAGCCTCCGTACCATCTGGCGGTCCGCTTGTCGAAGCGGGTCAGCGACTCCTCGTAGTGCAGTTGCAAGGCCTCATGCGAGGTGTAGAACTCCACCGCGTGCAGTTGCGGGGCCCGCGAGGCGTCGAACCCGCAAGCCTCCATGAAAGCCAGCGACTGGGTGATGCGGTCCGCGAGCTCTTCGAAGCGCTCGCCCTGCGGGCTCGATCGGACGAAGTCCGCGGTCCACCGATGCACTTCGTGCAAGTCGGCGAAGCCGCCCTGGGCCAGGGCGCGCAGCAGGTTCAGCGTGGTGGCGGAATGCGAGTAGGCCATCAGCAGGCGGGACGGTTCCGGCTGCCGCGCTTGCGTCGTGAACTCGCTGTCGTTGATGATGTCCCCGCGGTAGGAGGGCAGCGTCGCCCCATCCTGCGTTTCGACGTCGGAGGACCGCGGCTTGGCGAACTGGCCGGCAATGCGCCCTACCTTCACCACCGGGCAGGCAGCGGCATAAGTGAGCACAACCGCCATCTGAAGAATCACGCGAAAGGTGGATTCCACCGGCTCCTGACCGAACTCGTCGAAGCTCTCGGCGCAGTCACCGCCCTGCAGCAGGAAAGCCTCTCCCCGCGAGACGGCCGCCAGGCGTTCGCGCAGCTGCGAGATCTCGCCGGGAAATATGAGCGATGGCAGGCCTGCAATGCGCCGCTCTGTTTCCTGGAGCGCACGCGTATCGGGATACGCCGGCATCTGCAGCGCAGTGCGACCTCGCCAGGAGGATGGACGCCAATCTTGCCGATGGGACATCGAGGGAGCTCCTATTTCGGCCAACCCGACAAGAGCGTCTCGTGCCGGCCATTTTGTGTCGATCCGTGGTTCGAAGTTACGACGCTCTCCCCCTCCGAGCCACGCCCTCTTGTATTGCCCCCGGATTCGCAGTGGCAAAGCGCCATCGTAGCGTTGCCACATCCGCGTGGGGTTTCTTGACGAATGGATCGCGCGGTGCCTTGGGATGCGCCGGTGCCAATCACCGAGTCACACACACCGCGTGCAAGGATCGATCGCCCCGCCCTGCTATGCCTTCTTTTCCACAGCGCGGAGCTTTTCGGTCAACGCTGCGAGCCTGTCACGCAGGTCCCCACCTTCATCTCGGCTCAAACTGCATGCGTTCTCAAACTGGCTGCTCGCTTCCTCGGCCTTGAGCTGCAACGCGCGCCCCTCAGGCGTCAGTTTCACAACGAGATTGCGTTCGTCTTGCGGGTCGCGTCCGCGCGTCAGGAACGATGCTTCTTCCAAGCGCTTGACCAACGGAGTCACCGACCCCGAATCGAGCCCGAGCCGCTCAGCCAGATGCTTGAGCGAAACACCATCGTTCTCCCAGAGCGCGAGCATGACCAGGTATTGCGGATAGGTGATGCCAAGCTCGGCAAGCAGAGGCTTGTAGCTCTGGAGCATCGCCAGCGAGCTGGCGTAAATGGCGAAGCAAAGCTTCTGGTCCAAGGTCGGGAACTTCGTATGGCCCGAGTCTCGGGCCTTCTTGCTGGATGCAACAGACATGCTTTCCTCTAAATCCTGAAGACTGAAGGCTATCAAACCGGATCGATCGGAAGTGCCCCTCTGCCAATGGCAGGGGGCACGCCCGAGGCGATGCACGCTCGCTCAGCCCGGTTGCTTCCCGGCGATCTCCCGTGCCGCCTTCTCGATGATCTCGGCAACGGCCTCCGGACGCGAAACGTACACGGCATGACTTCCGGGCACTTCAGTGACGCTCGAGCCGGCGCGCTGCGACATCTGTCGCTGCGCAGGTGGCGGAATCATCTTGTCGTCCTTGGCCACCAGGTACCAGCTCGGCTTGGTGCGCCATGAGGCTTGCGTGACGGCGCCGCCCAGAGCCTCCACGCCCCACGGAACCTGCGAAGCAGCCATGAAGCGGGCGCGTTTTTCACCCACGTCAGCGGCGAACGAGGCTGCAAACTTGGCTGGGTCGAGGAACAGGAAACCATCCTGCGGCGGCAGGATGGGCGGCACGGGCGCGCCGGGAGGCGGATTCTTGATCAGCGAGGCCACCGATTCGCCCTTGTCCGGCGCAAACGCGGCGACGTAGACCAGGCCCTTGACCTTGGGATCGTTGCCGGCCTCGGTGATGACCACGCCGCCGTAGGAGTGGCCGACAAGCAGGACCGGGCCCTTCTGCGCGGCGATGGCGCGCTGGGTGACCGCGACGTCGTCGGCCAGCGACGTGGTCGGGTTTTGGACGACGGTGACGTTGTAGCCGTCCTTGCTGAGGATGTCGTGCACGCCTTCCCAGCCCGAGCCGTCGACGAAACCGCCGTGGACCAGAACGATGCTCAATGCGATGGCAGTCATGATGAGTTCTCCTAGATGGATGAAGTTGAAGAGGAAATGTGGTCTTGCCACGGGGATTAATGTAGCGCGCTAATGATTAGCGCGCTACTTAAAAGATGTAACGCCTTGTTTTCATGCTGCATCGCCTTCCAGACCGTGTCGAAATTTGCTTCGGGATCGACGATGAAGACTTTTGGGCTTGTGGCCGTCAGTGGCTCGCTGAATTGGCCAATGGCTAAGTTCTCGGTTCATACCGCGTCGCCACCGCCCCTGAGCTGAACTCCAGCCGGCTCACGAGCTTCAGGTCGATATGCTTCGATAGTCCCGCAAACAGTGTTGGCCCGTGCCCCGTCAGCCTGGAATGCACCACGAACTCGTACTCATCGATCAATCCGAGCTCCGCCAAGGCCAGCGGCAGCTTCACGCCCCCCACGAACAGTCCCTTGCCGGGCTCCCGCTTGAGCTCTTGAACAGCGCTCTTGAGATCGCCGCGCACGAGCTCTGCGTTCCAATCGACTTGGGTCAGCGTGCTCGACACGACGTACTTCTTTGCCGCGTCGATGGTGTGGGCGAAAGGTTCCATCCACGCGGGCATCCAGTCAGGCCTCACGCCCGTCCGCGCCACCGGCCGCCACGCCTCCTCCATCATTTCGTAGATCACTCGCCCGAACAGGAGCGCATCGGCTCGTTGGAGGTTCTCGATCGCGTGACGATGCAACTCCTCGTCCGAGGCCATTGCACGATGATCGCAGCACCCGTCCAAAGTGACGTTGATCGAATACCGAAGAGGTCGCATGGCGCAAAGATACCGCCGATGAGGCAGGCCAGCAAGGTGAGCCCGCCGCTTGAATGGGTGGCGCAGACCTGTTCGCGACCCATCTCATGCACAGCCTGACGAAAGCATCGGCTGCAGATCCTAGGCAGACTTGAGTTGATCCGGATCCACCGGCAGCCTGCGCACGCGCTTGCCGGTCGCGGCGAAGATCGCGTTGGTCACGGCCGGCGCCAAACAGGACGTGCCGGGCTCGCCCATCCCGCCCGGGGGCTCGGCGCTTGGAATGATGTGAATCTCGATCGCCGGTGCCTCGTTGATGCGCAGCACGCGCACGTCGTGAAAATTCGACTGCTCGATGCGGCCATTCTTCAACGTGGCCTGGCCGTAGAGCGCGCCGGAGATGCCGAAGATCACCGCGCTCTGGATCTGGGCGTGAACGGTGTCCGGATTGACGATCACCCCCGCATCCGTGGCGCAGACGACGCGCCGCACCGCGACGCTCCCGTCCCGAGCCACCTCCACCTCGGCCACCTGTGCCATGTACGTGCCGAAGGCGAACTGCACGGAAAGGCCGCGGCCCTGGCGCTCTCCCATGGCGCGGCCCCATTGCGCCTTGTCGGCGGCCAACTGCAGCACGGCGCGGGCCCGCGGGTTTTCTTCGAGGAGCGCGAGCCGGTAGCTCAGCGGGTCGGCCTTCGCCGCGGCGGCAAGTTCGTCGATGAAGCTCTCGACGACAAAGATGTTGTGGGTCGGCCCGACGCCGCGCCAGAACGCGGTGGGAATCGGCGGCTCGTGGTTCACGTACTCGATCAGCACGTTCGGCAATGCGTAGGGCGGCTTCACCGCACCGTCGACCGTCTCGGGATCGAATCCATTGTTGTAGGCGGCGGGCAGCCAGCGCTTGAGGATCGAAGAACCGGTGATGCGATGCTTCCAGGCCACCGGCCTGCCGTCCGGGCCGAGGCCGGCGCTCACGCGGTCATAGAAGTAAGGACGGTACATGTCGTGCTGGACGTCTTCTTCGCGGGTCCAGATCACTTTCACCGGGCCGTCGACGTTCCGGGCGATCTGCACCGCGCGGGTCACGCTGTCGAACTCCAGGCGTCGACCGAAGCCGCCGCCCAGAAGATGGTTGTGCACCGTCACCTTGTCGAGCGGAAGGCCAGTGACGGCCGCCGCGGTGGCCTGGGCACGCGTCAGCACCTGACTGCCGACCCACACCTCGCAGCTGTCCTTGCGCACATGCACGGTGCAATTCAAGGGCTCCATGGCGGCATGGATCAGGAACGGCACCTCGTAGACCGCCTCGAGCCGTGTCGCCGCGCCGGCCATCGCCTGGGCGTTGTCGCCTTCGCTGCGGGCGACCGCGCCCGGCCGTTGCGACGCTGCCTTCATCGATTCGACGATGTCCGCGGTGCTCAGCCTGGCGTTGGGACCGTCGTCCCACTCGATCACCAGCGCCGCGAGGCCCTTCTTCGCCGCGCCCATGTGGTCGGCGACGACCGCGACACAGTCGTCCAGCCGCACGATCTGGCGCACGCCGCGGACCGCCTTGGCCTTGCGGTCGTCGACGCTGCGCAGTCGCCCGCCGACCACGGGCGACTGCGCCAGCGTGGCCACCTTCATGCCGGGTACCTTCGCGTCGATGCCGAACACCGCCGTGCCGTTCACCTTGGCCGGCGTATCGAGGCGCCTGGCGGGCGTGCCGATCAGCTTGAAGTCCGCTAAAGGCTTCAAGACGACCTTGTCGGGCACCGGCAACCGGGCAGCATCCGCGACCAGTGCGCCATACCTGAGCCGCCGCGCGCTCGGCGTGTGGACGACCTCGCCGCGTTCGGCCCTGCACGCCGCCGGGTCCACCTTCCAGCGCTGCGCGGCGGCCTGGACCAGCAGCACCCGCGCTGTAGCCCCGGCCCGGCGCATGGGTTCGAATGCACCGCGGATGGCCGTCGACCCGCCGGTGCTCTGAATGCCGAACAAGGGGTTCGCATACAGCTTGTCGTTCGGCGGCGCATGCTCGAATCGCACCGTCTGCAGATCGACCTCCAGTTCCTCCGCAATCAGCATCGGGATCGAGGTGTAGGTGCCCTGTCCCATCTCGATGTAGCCCATGATCACGGTCACCTGGCCGTCCGGCGCGATGCGGATGAAGGCGTTGGGCGCAAACGAAGGGCCACGGACGCCCTCTGCGGCCTCGGCCAGATCCGGTGCGCCAGCGATGGCTACGCCCACCAGCAATCCGCCGCCCAGCGTGCCGGCGACGGACAGGAATTCGCGCCGCGACAGGTCTGCGCGCGCCTCGTTCATCAAGCGATCGAAGATCATGTCAACCGGCCTTCACGTTCGCGGAGAGGGCGAGTGCTGCCTGTTTGATGCCGGAACGAATGCGCAGATACGTGCCGCAGCGGCAGATGTTGCCGCTCATCGCGGCATCGATGTCGGCATCGGTCGGCGTCGCATTCTTCGTCAGCAGCGCGGCGGCCGACATCAGCTGGCCCGATTGGCAGTAACCGCATTGCGCCACCTCCAGTTGCAGCCACGCCTTCTGCAGCGCGCGGCCGACCGGCGTGCCGGCCAGTGACTCGATGGTATTGACGTTCGAGCCGGCCACCGATTGCAGCGGAGTGACGCACGACCGTGTGGGGACGCCGTCGACGTGCACCGTGCAGGCGCCGCACAGACCCATTCCGCAGCCGAACTTCGTGCCCGTCATGCCCAGCACGTCGCGCAGCACCCAAAGCACCGCGATGTCCCCGTCTACCGTGGTCTCGACCGGTCTGTTGGTTCCATTGACCTTCACGTGGCGGCCTCCTTGACAAAGTGCCCGAGCCGGAACTCGGTTTCAGGCGATGAACTTGTCGCCGAACATCGGCAGCCCACTCTTCGACTCGGCACGCGTCGCCTCGTCCTGCAGCACATCCCAGTGCTCGGCCAGAACGCCGTCGGCGATGCGCAGGATGTCCACGCCGATCCAGTTCACCGGACGGTGTTCGCCCCAAAAGCGGCCGTGGACCATCACGAAGTCGCCCTCGGCCATGATCAGGCCCGGCTCGTAGCGCAGCGACGGCGGCAGGCTCTTGATGAGGTTGAACAGGCCGTCCCGGCCCGGCGCGATGTGCGCGCTGTGCTGGACATAGTCCGGCGACCAGTAGTGCTCGGCCTTCGCGTAGTCGCGCTGGTTGAACAAGGCGTCGAACGCCGCGAGGACCAGGGCCTTGTTCTTCGCGATGGATGGACTCATTGCAGTTCTCCGGACATGCGCCTCGATCGCCGACGAACCGGGCACCCGAACCTACTTCCGCGCGAGCGGGATCTGCAGGTTCGTCGGCCTGTTTTCTTCCTTGTCGAACCCGCGGCCGTCCACATTGCGCGCGCCCCAGAACAGCATGTCATGGTTGAGGTAGACGAGGTCGAACTCCATGAAGTTCTTCCCTTCGCTCAACCCGAACGGCGGGAATGCCTTGCCGAACACGCTTTGCGTGTCGTTGACTTGCCACTTTCCGTAGCCTTTGCCGGCGACCTGATTCAGCAGGTCGGCAAACCCCTGAATCAGTGGCGTCACCTCGTATCCCTCGTCAGCAACGAAGTCCACCTTTTGCGCACCTGCGGCGATCGGATGAGGTCCGCGCCACAGCATGTGACCCCGAATGACGAGACGGGCCAGGGGCACCGCACCGTTCGGGTCTGCCGAATTGACGACCTTCAGTTCGAATCGATCTCCGGCCAGGTACTTGAATTCGCGCGTCAGATAGAACGGCTTGAGCGTGCCGTCGGCGTTCTTGCTGGCGCTGGGGCGGATTTCCGGGGCGATGCTCGCCCAGTCTCCGACGAGAGCCTCTTTGATCTGATCCACATTCATGACGATCTGCCTTTCGGGATTGCCGGGGGGCGAGTGGGTCGTGGAAGCACAGGCTGCGAGCGTCAGCGCCAAGGCGAGCGACAGAAAGGGCGAAAAACCTCGTGTCCACATCGGGATTGATTCCTCACCCGCGAGTGCACCGGCAAGCGAGCAGAAAATTTGCCCGGCCTGACCTGCATGCAGTGCGGTCCACGAACTATGGAGCGGGGGCGCCCTGCACCGTTAGCCCAAATCGGCAAACCGACGCGCGCTCCCTGTCAAGGCTATGCCTCGCCGCCACGAAACACCCCCATGACGCTCAAACTGGACGTATTCGACGACTTCCACGTGCATGGCGCTTCGGCGCCGGAGTGGAACCAACGTTATCTGCAGCTATCGCCGGGGACCATGCGAAGTTCGCTCGCCGAAGTGACGACGGACAGCATTCATGTCTTTCGCAAATGGTTGAGTGAACGGGTGATTCAACAGGGCTGTCTGCCCAACGGCAAGATCTGCTTTGCGGTCCCGCTGGGGAAGCTCGCCGGAACGTCCCGGATGCAGGGGCACGAAATTCACGCGGACAGCATCTTCGTTCTTCGCAGCGGCGACGAGTTCACGCTGCAAAGGCCCGAAGGGATGGAGTTGATGGCGGTGACGTTCGAACTCGACGACTTTCGTCGCTTGCTGGACGAACGGCCGTGGGCACCCGGCGCTCTGAGCCTCCTGTCCCGCCCCGTGCTGCGAGCCCCCGGCGGCGCGATGCAGCAATTGCGGCACGGCCTTCTCTCGTTGTTCGATGAGACATCGACCGCTCATCCATTCGAATCGGAAGCGGTCGAGGATCAACCGGTGTCCAGCGTCGTGTTCGATGCGCTTTGCGAGCTTTTCAACAGCGCCGCCGATGCGCGGCAGTTGGCCGGGAGCGCATCGGCCGGTTTCATCGTCTCGCAGTGCCATCGGATGGTGGAAGCTGGCGGGAATTCACCACCGAGCGTCGAGGAACTGTGCCTGCGCCTTCGTACGAGCCGGCGCACGTTGCAGGACAGCTTCAGGCAAGTCGCCGATTCAACGCCAGTGCACTATCTGCGGTGCGTCAGGCTGAACGCCGTACGTCGGCAATTGATGTCGACACGTGCGGTGGACCTCAGCATCGCGCAGGCGGCCGAGGACAGAGGATTCAACCATCTGAGTCACTTCGCGGCACGGTACAAGACATTGTTCGGTGAATTGCCGTCACAGACCATGCGAACCGGCTGAAATGCGAAGGGTGCTCAGCGGGGGATTTCCAGCAGATGCTGGGTGGCGACATGAAGGCCTCGCTCGTTGTCGGCGCCCGCGAAGTGCGGCTGATTGCCGCGCCGCTCGCCGCCGGGCCGTCGCCAGCGCGGCCAGCTTCTCATGCCGGTAGCCGCACCGCCGCAGCGACGCCTGGCGGCCACGCGGCGCGCCGGCTGCGGAACTCGGGGATCTCCACCATCCCCTTTTCCGCCGCGATGCTCGCCGCCTCCGTTCGCGACGACGCGCCGAGCTTGGCGAGGACGCCCTTGACATGCGTCTTCACGGTCCCGACGGCAATGCCGAGCTGACGCGCGATGGTCTTGTTGCACTGGCCGCGCGCCAGCAGCCGCAGCACCTGGTCCTCGCGCGAGGTGAGCTGCTCGCCCGCGAGGCCTGCGGTCATGCGGTGCGCGACCTCGGGGCACACGTACGTCGCGCCCTGGGCGAGCGACCGGACCGCCAGGACCAGCTCGTCGGGCGTGCAGCTGGAGAGCACCAGGCCGTCGACACCGGCGCGCAGCGCCGAAGCGGCGGCGCACTCGCGCGCGCGCGGGGCGATCACCAGGATCTTCGAATCGGCCTTCAGCGACGGGAGCCCGGGCTCCGCGCCGCGCTGCGCCAGCCGCAGCCCGGACGACCAGTCCGTCACGACCACGTGAACGCCGGGGTCCGCCACCGCCGCCAGGCTCTCGGCCATCCAGGCCATCCCGGCGCCAAAGAGCGTCGCGCGCACGCCGGCCCGCAGCAGCGGCTCGGCCAGCCAGACCAGAACGTTCACCGGTTCAAAGGTGCGATTCCACATGGCATCTCCTTCTCGATCGGCGACTTCGCCGCTCTGGTGGAGATGCTCGGCACATGGCGCCCGTCGGTCCAGTTAGATGTTGTTGGCACCGGACTCCCCGGGACCCATCCCGCGAAGCCCGGTACGCGGGCCCCTGCCCCCGCCTTACTGCGGCTGCGGCTTGGCCAGCGCCGCCTTCTCGATGATCGACGCCACGGCCGACGGCTTCGATTCGTACACGGCATGGCTGCCGCGCGACTCGACCACGGTGGCGCCTGCGCGCTTGGACATGAGGCGTTGCGCAGGCGGCGGGATCATCTTGTCGTCGGTCGCCACCAGGTACCAGCTGGGCTTGCCCTTCCACGCGGGCTCCGTGATCTCGCCCGTCAACGCCTCGACACCCCAGGGCACCTGTGCGTTGGCAAGGAACGCCGCCCGGTCGGCCGGCAGGTCGCCGGCGAAGGAACTCGCGAACTTCACCTTGTCCAGCATCAGGAAGCCGTTGACCGGCGGCAGGATCGGCGGCACGGGAGCGCCCGGCACGGGATTCGAGGTCAGCGTCTTGACGGACTCGCCCTTGTCCGGCGCGAACGCGGCGATGTAGACCAGGCGGGAAACCTTGGGATCGTTGCCGGCTTCGGTGATCACCGCGCCGCCATAGGAGTGGCCGACGAGGACGACCGGGCCCTCCTGGGCGTCCAGCACGGCCTTCGTGGCGGCCACGTCCCCGGCGAAGGAGATCGTCGGGTTCTGCACGATGCTGACGTTGAAGCCCTTGGCCTTGAGCAGCTTGTAGACGGGCTCCCAGCCCGCCCCGTCGACGAAGCCGCCATGGACCAGCACCACGTTGTTGATGCGGTCGGTGGCGGCCTGCGCGGCCGGGCTGGCGGCCATGATGCCCAGCACGAGCGGGGCGGCGAACAGGGGAGCGAGCAATGCACGGGTCTTCAGTTTCATGATGACGAACTCCAGAGTTGAGGGGGTTGGGCCCGCCGCCGGGGAACGGTGGCGCTGGCCTGCATGCATCGTCGGCGCCGGACGGCGCGATGGCGCCTCTCTTCGCGGCTACCTCCTTGGGGGTGGTCTCCCGGCCCGCCCTCACACCGCGCCATGCGCGGCCCTAACAAGATCTAACGCGCAACGCCCCCGCGATCGCGCAAGATGGCGCGAAGGCCTTGCAGATCGAACCATGGACACTCCTTCCGACTCCGGCACGCCGGAACTTCCGCCGGACGCGAACCGCGTCGTCAACGACTTCATCGCCGCCGTCAACGACGGCGATCTGCGGGCCGTGATCGGCCTGTTCGCCCCGGACGCGCAGGTGAACGATCAGCTGCGCAACTTCTGGGGGATCAACGCCATCTGCGAATGGCTCGAGCGCGAGATCATCGGCGAGCGGGTCCATATCGAGGCGGTGAATGTGCGCCAGCACTACGACGTCGTGATCCTCGCCGCGGAGCTGCGTGGCGACTTCGCGGTGGCGGGCATGTCGCAGCCTGTCATCGTGGACATCTACTTCACCATCAAGGACGCAAGGATCGTCCGCCTCCAGTTGCTCATGGTCCGGGACGACGACGAGGGAGCGGACATCCGGAAGGTCCCATGAGGAGCCAGCCTCGCCTTAGAATTTGCCGCCTGGTCCACGCCTGATCTTCCATCGTGAATCGCCCTGCCGCCCCGCCCGCCGCCCGGTGGCAAGCCACCTTCGGGCCGTTCTCCCTGTCGCCCGACGAACGCCTCCTGCTGCGGGACGGCGTGCCGGTCCGGCTCGGCGGCCGGGCCCTCGACCTGCTCGTGGTGCTGGTCGAGCACGCGGGCGCCGTCGTCAGCAAGAAGGACCTGCTCGCACGGGTGTGGCGCGACGTGGTGGTGGACGAAGGCAGCCTGCGCTTTCACATGCATGCGGTGCGCAAGGCGCTGGGCGACGGCGTGGCGGGCACGCGCTACGTCGTGAACACGGCCAACAAGGGCTACACCTTCGTCGCCGCCGTGGAGCGCCTGAGCACAGGGGCCGAGGTCCGCGCGCCCACACCCCCTCTCGGCTCGGCACTGCCCGCACTCGGCTCGGTGATCGTGGGACGGGACGGCGACATCGACGCCATCGTGGCCAACCTGCTGAAACGACGCCTGGTCTCGGTGGTCGGCGCGGGCGGCATCGGCAAGACGACAGTCGCCATCGCCTCGATCCAGGCGGCGGCCGAGCACTTCGAGCGCGACGTGCACTTCGTGGACCTCGCCCAGGTCCATGCCATGGGCTCCATCCGCGCCGCCGTGGCCCATGCGATCGGCCTGCAGAACGGCCAGGACGAACTGCCGCTCATCGCCGCCCATCTGGCCGAACGCAAGTCGCTGGTCGTGCTGGACTGCTGCGAGCACGTCATCGCGGCCGCCGCGGAGCTGACCGAATGGCTGTTCCGCCACTGCCCCTTCGTTCACATCCTCGCCACCAGCCGCGAGGCGCTGCGTGTCGAGGGCGAGTTCGTCTACCGGCTGCCGCCGCTGGCCTTTCCCCCGCCGGGCGAAGGCGCGAGCGCCGCGGCGGCGCTGGCCTACCCCGCGGTCCAGCTGTTCGTGGAACGCGCGGCCGCCAGCGGCGCGGGCTTCGAGCTCAAGGACAGCGACGCGCTGCTGGCCTCGCAGCTGTGCCGCGAACTGGACGGCATCGCCCTCGCGATCGAGCTGGCCGCGGGCCGCATCGAGGCGCTGGGCCTGCAGGCCATCACTTCGCATTTCGACGCCAGCGCCAAGCTCATGTGGCACGGGCGGCGCACGGCCGTGCCGCGCCACCAGACCCTCGGGGCGACGCTCGACTGGAGCTTTCACCTTCTCGCCGAAGATGAGAAGCGCCTGCTGCGCCGACTCTCGGTATTTGCCGGCAGCTTCGCGCTCGATGCGGCGTTGGAAGTCTGCTGCTTCGACCGCGAACCGTCAGAGGGTGTCGAGCTGCTGGCCGGGCTGGTCTCGAAGTCGCTCGTCAATGTCGATGCGGGCGGGGCGGCTCTGCGCTACGGGATGCCGGACACGACGAAGTCGTACGGCTGGAAGCGGCTCGAAGCGAGCGGCGAAGCCCAGGCCCTGGTCGAGCGCTTCTCGCATTTCTACGGCCGCTGGGCCACGCAGCAGGCCGCTCAGGCGCTCACCAAGGAGGCACTCGACACGGTCCGGCTGGAGCTGCCGAACCTGAGCGCCGCGATGGCGTTCGACTTCCGCGACGAAGCGCAACCGGCGGCGGCGGTCGAGCTGGCCGCCTCGTTCTGCCCGTTGCTGCTCCAGTTGTCGCTGCTGAAGGAATGCGCGCGCTGGGCGCAGGCCGCGCTGGACCGGCTGCCGCCGGAGGTCGTCGGCTCTCACGCCGAGGTTCGCCTGCGCGGCGCGCTGGGACAGTCGCTCATGTTCATCGGCGGCGACGGCGACGAGGCCGACACGGCCTTTCGCCGCGGCATCCAGGTGTCCGAAGACCTGAAGGACCCACGCACCACGCTGCATCTGCTCAACGGCCACGCCCTGCTGCTGCACAGGGACGGGCGCTTCACCGAAGCGCTCACGACCGCGCGCAAGGCCGAGTCGCTGCTGTCCGCGCTGGACGACCCGGAGTGCCGGGCGATCGTCGACTCGCTGATGGGCGTGGCGCTGCATCTCGTCGGCCACGTCCAGGAAGCCATGGGCCACTGGCAGCGGGTCGCACGCTACGGCGCGGGCTCGTCGACCGACACGACCTCCCGGCTGGGTTTCGACTACTACATCCGCGCGATGTGCGGCGTAGCGCGCAGCCTGTGGCTCACGGGGCACTACGCCGAAGCGGTCGCGGTGGCGAACGAAACGATCGCGAAGGCGCGCGACTCGGGCCACGCGGTCACCTACTGCATCGCCCTCATCTGGGCCGGCTCCGTGCATGTCTACCAGGGCAACGTCCCGAAGATCCGGGAGCTGGCCGGCACGGTCGAGGCCGTGGCCAGGCGCCACTCGCTGACGCCGTATCTCAGCATCGCAAGCGCGACGCGCGGGCAGATCATGGTGATCGAGGGACGCCCGGCCGAGGGCGTGGAGCTCATCCGCCGCGCGGTCGAAACGCTGCGGGTCAGCCGCTACGAAATGGTCACCACCGTGTTCCTGACCGCCATGGCGCGAGGCCTGTCCGACCTGTCGCTGCACACCGCGAGCCTCACCCTGTGCGACGACATCGCGCAGCGCATCGAGACGGGCGGCGACCGGCTGCGCCTGTCCGAGCTGCTGACGACCCGTGGGCGCGTGCTGGTGGCCGCGGGCCGGCCCGAGGAGGCCCGTCAGAGCTATCTGTCGGCCATTGCCGTGGCCCGGTCCCAGGACGTGAAGCCCTTGCAGGTGCGCGCGGCCGTCGCGCTGGCGCAACTGCTGGTCGGCATGGGACGCGTCGAGGAGGCCGACCAGCTCCTACGCCCGCATCTCATCGCGGCCGGCGACGAGACTTCGTCAGACCTCGTGCTGGCGCGAAGCCTGTTGTGCTGAACAGCCCAGCGGCTGGCGCTGCCTCCGGCCTGGCGGCTCATGTCTCCTTCCGGAACGCCGCCTCTCCGGCGTCCGACACCTCGACCCACTGCTTGTCGGGCACTGCGTCTGCGGCGTAGTTGTCGTGCCAGTTCCACCACTTGTAGGTCGGCGTCTGGGGATAGCCCTCGGGCGAGTCTTCCCAGACCTCCTGCCGGCCCAGCGGCGTGATGTCGAGGTAGTTCCAGGTGCCCCCCATCTGCTCGTCGCCGCGGTTGTTGATGAAGTAGGTGCGGAACACGCGGTCGCCCTCGCGGTAGAACACGTTCGTGCCGTGCCACTCGTCCACGCCGAAGTCGGCGTCGAAGCGGTCGGTGAGGGTGAACCACGGTATCTCCCAGCCCATCCGCGCCTTCAGCCGCGCGATGTCCGCCTGAGGTGCGCGCGAGACGAAGACAAGGGTCGTGTCACGGGCGTTCAGGTGGGCGACGTGGGCGACCTGGTCGGCCACCATGGAGCAGCCCCGGCAGGCGTGGTCGGGCCAGCCGAACACCCCCGGCTCGAAGAAGGCGCGGTAGACGATCAACTGCCGCCGACCGTCGAACAGGTCGAGCAGGCTGACCTTGCCCGCAGACCCCTCGAAGGCATAGGCCGCCTCCACGGCCATCCACGGCATTCGCCGGCGTTCGGCAGCCAGGGCGTCACGGGCGCGGGTCTGGGCCTTTTCCTTCACGAGCAGCTGCTCGCGGGCCGCCTCCCACGCCTGCGGCGACACGACCGCGGGTGTGGGCATGGATTGGGTTGACGTCGTCATGGCTGAAATCTCCTAGGTGGGCAAAATTCCGGCCTCCTGGCTGAAGCGTGATTCCAATCGCTCTCGCATCGCTCGTCGTTGGCCGTGAGACAGTTTGGCACCGGAGATCGAACGCGAGGAGTAACAAATGTGGCGGCATTCCGATGCCGTCGCTCCTTGCAACCCTGGAGACGCTCGAAGGCCTCCCGCAGGGTCAGGTTCAGCACATCGCGCTGCGCATGGCTGCCGCCGAGCCGGTGGGCCAACGCCGGCAGGCTCGCCAGCAGCGTGATCGCGATGGCTTGGTCCCCGCGTCCGAACGCGATCAGCGCCCGGCACGAGGAAAGCCCGAGCTGCCGCGTCGTTTCGCCGTGGCGCGTCGGCGACGACTGCGCCCTGAGCAACCCCAGCTCGAGGCGCCGCGCCCGATCCCAGTCGCGGGCGCCGACGAATGCGAGCGTGGCGTGCAGGTCGTTGAAGCTGCAGAAGCCGTCGTCGATGTGCGGGGCCCAGGCGGCCGCGAGCCTGGCCCAGCGCGTGCCCGTGTCGCCGCCGCAGAGCTCGATCCGCCACAGCAGCGCGGCGGCATCGATCAGTTCGGCGATCGGGTTCGAAGGATCGACCCAGACCCGCCGGTCGTACGACGACAGCGCTTCGTCGATCCGGCCCTGCGCCAGCCGGAACAGCGACAAGTGCCACCAGCAGTGGGTCGCCACCACGGTATCCCCGTCCCAGCCGTCCAGGTGCGCGTTCATCCAGCGCACGCCTGCGTCGGGGCGCTCGGTCATCTCGAACACATGCGCCAGCACATGGTGCGCCCGTGCGTCAAACGGATTCAGGGCCAGCGCCGCGTGCGCGAGTTCCTCGGCGCGGTCGTATTCGCCGCACTCCTCGAGCCCGAAGGCATGCATCGCCAGCACGGCGTGGTAGCCCGGCATATCGCACGACCAGGCCGGCAGCACCGCCGCCACGCGATGGACCATCCGCGCGGATTCGCCGGTGACGTGGTCGAACATATGCGCCACCTGCAGCGCCAGCGCATCCCGCGGCTCCAGGCGAAGCAGCTCGCCGAGCCTCTGCTTGGCGCCTTCGTAGTCGTCGTCGAGCACCGCGGCGATCGCGGCAAGATGCAGCCGCTCGCGCCGGTTGGCCGGCAGGCGGGCAGCGCGCGCGAGCACCGGCCGCGCCGATTGCACGCGTCGCGGATCTCGGCTGCCGATCAGCAGGTAGGCCTGCAGCGCGTGCGCCATCACGAAGTCAGGCGACGCCTGCAGCGCCAGGGCAAGTTCCGCGTCGACGCCGCCGCGCCAGCTCTGGAATGCGGCGAGCGCTCGCTCGTACGCCACCCCTGCGGACGCTGTGGCGCCGGTGATCCGGCACCCGCGGTCGTCGACCCGGATCATGGGACTACCTTCGTGGCCGGCGCGATGTTCAGGTTCATGCGGAACAGGTTGTCCGGGTCGAAGCGCTGCTTCACGGCCTGAAGGCGTTCGTGGTTCACGCCATAGCTCGCTGCGACGCGCTCGGCTTCATCCTCGGTCAGGAAGTTCACGTAGCCGCTTCCCGTGGCGTGCGGCGCGGCCTCCTCGAAGGCCTGGCGCGCCCAGGCGCGCACCCGCTCGTCGTCGGCCGCGTCGGACCAACGGCCATGCACGTTCATGATGTAGTTCGCATCGCGGCCGGCAAAGGCCGTGGCCGTCGGCTTCACGCGCGCCATCGCACCGCCGAGCTGCGCGATGAAGATCTCGCACTCCGGTCCCGGCAGGCGGCCGGCGGATGCGATCACGACGTCGAGCGCCTCGTCGGTCAACCGGTTGAAGTTGTTCGACTTCCAGTAGTTGCGGCTGCCGGCCGTCAGCAGCGGATCGAAGGCGGACTGGAATCCGGCGTAGGGCGTCGGCCCCAGCGCGGTCCCGATCGGATCGCCGAACTTCAGCACCGGCGCGGCCGCCCGCTCGCCCGCCGCGACCTCGCCACAATGGACGAGGGGGAAGATCACCACCTCGGTGCCGTGGGCCGACGCCGGCAGGAACGGAAGCGGCGGCGCCTTGCGAAGCACCGCCCAGACGCTCAGTTCGTCGGGCGAGCCGGTGTTGAAGTCGCGCCAGGCGCGCAGAACCTTTTGGGCCTGCGCGAACGGATACACGACCAGGCCGGCGTAGAGCTCGGGCCCGACCGGATGGAGCTGGAACTCGAACGACGTCACGACGCCGAAGTTGCCGCCGCCGCCGCGCAGGGCCCAGAACAGGTCGGGCTCGGAAGTGGCGGAGGCGACGCGCGCGGTGCCGTCGGCGGTCACCACATTGACGCTCAGCAGGTTGTCGACGGTCATGCCATGGCGACGTGTCAGCCAGCCGAAGCCTCCGCCGAGGGTCAGGCCGGCGACGCCGGTGGTCGAGTTGATGCCCAGCGGCGTCGCCAGGCCATGGGCTTGCGATTCGCGATCGAGGTCGGCGAGCAACGCGCCCGCGCCGACCCGGGCGGTGCGCTTCGCCACGTCGACTTGGATCGCCCGCATGCCCGAGAGATCCAGCATGAGCCCGCCTTCGGCGACCGCATTGCCCGCGATGTGATGGCCGCCGCCGCGCACGCTCAGCAGCATCCGGTGCGCGGCCGCGAAGCGCACACCCGCCTGGACATCGCTTTCCGTGAGGCATCGGGCGATCAGCGCGGGGCGGCGATCGACGCTCCCGTTCCAGACCTTGCGTGCTTCGTCGTACGCGGCGTCGCCCATGCCGAGCACGCCGGCGCTGAGCTGCGCGGCGAATGCGTCGACGTCCGCCTGCCGGACTTGCCGGACGTCCTTGTCCAGCGTAAGGTAGGTCAAAGATTGCATGGAGTGCTCCTGAAATGAATGCATTGAGGGACATGCCGCCGCGCCTCGGCCGCAACGGGTGGCCCCATTCTTTTTGTTTGCGCCATCCGGTGCTTGACCGCGGCTCCTCGGCACTTGATTGCGCGTCCTCCTTTGTTCGCGCGCCATCCCCCGGGCCCTGATGAGCCAGGACACGCTGTCGGACGTGCTGCGCGGCGTGCGCCTGCGCGGCGCGGTGTTCTTCAGCATCAGCGGCAACAGCGAATGGGCCGCCGAGGCCCCGTCGACGAAGGAACTCGCGCCCCTGCTGATGCATGGCGTCGACCATGTGATGGAGTACCACGCGGTCGCGCAGGGCAGCTGCTGGGCCGGAATTCCCGGCGGGCCGTCCGTGCAGCTTTTCGCCGGCGACGTCGTGATGTTCCCGCACGGCGATGCCCATGTGGTGTCGAGCGCGCCCGGGATGCGCGGCGACAGCGATTTCAGCTGGTTCGCCGGCGCGCAAGTCGAGCCGTTGCCGCTGCGCCTTGCCTACAACGGCCGCAACTTCATGCGTTCGGCGCCGCCGGATCCGGATGCGGACGCGACCATCGTCTGCGGCTTTCTCGGTTGCGACCTGCAGCCCTTCAACCCGCTGATTGCTGCACTGCCGCACCTGATGCATTTGCGCGCCACCGAGGGCGATGCCTGGATCCCGAAGTTCACCCAGCAGGCGGTGGCCGAGTCGCATGCACGGCGTCCGGGCGGCGAGGCGATGCTCGCCCGCATGAGCGAACTGATGTTCGTGGATGCCGTCCGGCGTTACGCCGACCTCCTGCCTGCGCACAGCGCGGGGTGGCTGGCGGGCTTGCGCGACCGCTATGTCGGCCGGACGCTGGCATTGATCCACGAGCGGCCCGCGCAGGACTGGACCATCGACGAGCTCGGACGCAGCGTCGGTCTCTCGCGCTCGGCATTGCACGAGCGCTTCGTCCACCTGATCGGCATGCCGCCGATCCACTATCTGGCGCTGTGGCGCGTCCAGGCGGCGGCGCGGCAGTTGCTTGACACCCGCGCCACCGTCGCCGCGATCGCGCTGGACGTCGGCTACGAGTCCGAGGCCGCGTTCGCACGGGCCTTCAAGCGCCTGGTCGGCATGCCACCCGGTGCGTGGCGCCGGGAACGCGATGCGGGGATCGACCTGGCGCCGCAGCCCCGCGCGGTGTGAACCAGGGCATCCCGCCCTTCAGGCGGTGGGCGCGGGCCGCCTTGGCGGCACCTTTTTGCCTCGGGCCTCAGGGCGAGCGGTGCAGGCGCGGCGCCGACAGCGCATCGATGCTTTGCTGGATCGTGTCGTCCACGTCGCGCCGGCGCCCTGGCAATCGGGCACCCGCCAGCGCCGCCTTGAGCGCCAGGATGTCCTTCACGCTCGGCGCGACCTTGATCTGCGCGAGCGCCGCGTCGGTGTTGCCGCCCTTGAGCAGCATCAGCACCTTGGCGGCCCATTCGTTTGTTCGTACTGCCATGGATAGTCCTTGCCTCGGGTCGGAGGCCGACTTTATACCGGCCCGTCGACGCCGATGCCCAGCCATCCCTGGAGGCCGGATCCGGCCCCCGGGAACCACAGCTTCCCCAGCGGGGTTGAGGCTTTCCCACCCCCCGCCCCCCTCCCCCAAGGAGGGGGGTGCGCACGGTCCTGAACTTCAAAATTCCGCCCGTTCCCCGGCCCATCGCATGCCAGGGGCTCCCCCCACTGACCACGCACTGGAGACACGTGTACCACCCAAAACTGAAGACGGGATCCATTGAAGCCCGCTCGTCCTTTCGAATCGCAGCCACGACCGCTGCGGTCCTTCTCGTCACGCTCGCCCCGGGGGGCGCAAGCGCGTTCGAATTCGACACCGGGAATCCTGACGTGTCGATCCGGTGGGACAACACGGTTCGCTACAACTACGCGAACCGCGTCGAGAGCCGCGACCAGAAGATCGGCAACACGGTGATCGCGGACGAAGGCACCTACAGCTTCAACCACGGCCAAACCGTCACGAACCGGCTGGACCTCCTGAGCGAACTGGACCTGACCTACATGAAGCGCTACGGCGCGCGCGTGAGCGCGGCCGGCTGGTACGACCATGCCTACGGCCCGAACAGCAAGACCAACCCGTTCCCGCCCTTCACGAACATCCCCAGCTACGTCAACAAGAAGTACAGCCCCTACACCGACCGCTACTACCGCGGTCCGTCGGGCGAGTGGCTCGACGCCTTCGTCTTCGGTGGCGTCGACATCGGCGATGTGCCCGTGAACGCCAAGCTGGGCAGCCATTCGCTGTACTGGGGCGAATCCCTGTTCCTTGCCGGCAACCTGAACGGCATCGCCTACGCCCAGAACCCGCTGGACCTCCAGAAGGGCTTTGCCACGCCCGGCGTGGAAGCGAAGGAATTGTTCCGGCCGCTGAACCAGCTCTCGATGCAGGCGCAACTCACCGACACCGTCTCGGTCGCCGCGCAGTACATGCTGGAGTGGGAGTCCTTCCGCTACCCTGAAGGCGGCACCTACCTCGGTCCCGTGGACTTCGCCTTCAACGGACCCGACCGCCAGTTCCTCTCGCCGGCATTGGGCTTCGCCCAGCGCGGCGCGCCGTCGGACCCCAAGCAGCGCGGCCAGGAGGGCGGCCTGTCCACCCGCTGGAGCCCCGAGTGGCTCGACGGCACCATGGGCGTCTACTACCGCAGGTTCTCGGACAAGCTGCCGCAGACCTTCCTGACGCGCGTCGGGCCGGGCATCAGCCGCTACAACCTGATCTACGCCGACGACGTCGACCTGTACGGCGTCAGCCTGGCCAAGAACATCGGCGGCATCAGCTTCGGCTCCGAGCTGTCCTTGCGCCACAACACGCCGCTGAACAGTACGGTGCTCGGCATCGCGCCCGGCCTGCCTGCGCAGGGCGACACCAAGGGCCCGCGCGGCGACACCTACCACGGCCTCGTGAACGCCGTCGGCATCGTGCCGAAGACCGCCCTCTTCGACACCGCTTCCTGGGCCGCCGAGCTGGTCTGGGCGAGCTGGGGCAAGGTCCGCAGCGGCCAGAACCTGTTCTTCGCCGAGGGCTTCGCGCCCTGCATCGGCAAGGACAAGTGGGACGGCTGCACGACCAAGAACTACTTCGGCGCCGGCTTCTCGTTCACGCCGACCTGGTTCCAGGTCTTTCCCGGCATCGACCTGTCGGCACCGCTCACCTATGCCGTGGGTCTCAGCGGCAACGCGCCGACGGTCTTCGGCGGCAACCAGGGCAACGGCAACTACAGCGTCGGCCTGGGTGTCGACGTCCGCCAGAAATACCGCTTCGACCTGAAATACATCGACTACGTCGGCCACTACAAGGACAACGGATTCGCCGTCACCGCGCAGAACGGCTTCACCACCCTGCTCAAGGACCGCGGTTTCCTGAGCCTCACCTTCAAGACCACCTTCTGAGGATCCTCCGATCATGAAACTCTCCCACTCGCTCCTTGCCGGCTTCGTTGCCGCATCGACAGGCCTGGCCGCCCAGGCGGCGATCACCGCCGACGAGGCCAAGGCGCTCGGCACCACCCTCACGCCCGTCGGCGCGGACAAGGCCGCCAACAAGGACGGCACCATCCCCGCCTACACCGGCGGCCTGAAAAGCGCCCCCGGCGGCTACAAGGCAGGCGACGGCATCCGGCCGGACCCCTTCGCCGGCGAAAAGCCGCGCCTGGTGATCGACGCCAAGAACATGGCCGAGCACGCCGACCGCCTGACCGACGGCACCAAGGCGCTGCTGCAGAAGTACCCGAGCTTCCGCGTCGACGTCTATCCGACGCACCGCACCGTCGCCTTTCCGAAGTTCGTCACCGACAACACCGCAGCCGGCGCGCAGCAGGCCAGGACGGTCAACGAAGGACGCTCGATCGACGGCGCCCATGCCGGATTCCCGTTCCCGATTCCCAAGGATGGCTACGAGGCCATGTGGAACCACCTCGTGCGGTTCAACGGCCAGAGCTACGAGGCCAAGTACCGCAACCTGAACGTCGACGCCAGCGGACGGCCGGCACTGGCCACCGAAGGGATGAGCGTGCAGGACTTCCCCTTCTGGGATACGGCCAGGGCCACCGCGGACACCTACTGGCGCATCAAGCTCACCTACACCGGACCGGCGCGGCGCGCCGGCGAGGCCCTGCTGATCGTCGATCCCCTGGACATGGGCCAGAAGGACCGCCGTGCCTGGAGCTACCTGCCCGGCCAGCGCCGCGTCAAGGTCGCCCCCGACCTGTCCCACGACACGCCCAACCCGGGCACCGCCGGCGCCACGACCTTCGACGACACCTTCATCTTCAACGGCTCGATGGACCGCTTCGATTTCAAGCTGGTCGGCAAGAAGGAGATGATCGTGCCCTACAACGCCTACGGCGCGGTGTACCAGTCCAAGCAGGACGACCTGCTCAAGCCCAATCACCTGAACCCGGACCTGGTGCGCTGGGAGCTGCACCGCGTGTGGGTGGTGGAAGCAACCCTGCGCGAGGGGAAGCGCCATGTCTACAGCAAGCGCACCTTCTACCTCGACGAGGATTCGTGGGCGGCACTGGCCTCGGACAACTATGACGCCCGCGGCCAGCTCTACCGCGCCGGATTCGCCTACATGGCGCCCAGCTACGACCTGCCGGCGCCGTACACCGACATGTTCGGCCACTACGACTTCGCTTCGCGCATCTACTCGCTGACCGGCTACATCGCCGAAACCGGCGGCCTGCGCCACACGAAGGCGCTGAGCGACCGCGAATGGACTGCCGACTCGCTCGCCGGCGCCGGCGTCCGCTGAGACGGGGACTCTCGATGAACGCGAAGCGAGTCACCACGGGTGGCGTGGCCCTGGCCATCGCGCTGGCCACCGGCGCGGCGACATGGGCCACGCAGCCCGCCTCGGGCAAGGGATGGCGCGACGTGCTGGACACGCCGGCAGTGAAGAGCCCGCTCGCCTCGCGTGCATTGCTCAACGGACTGGCCAGCGCGGGCAGCCGCATCGTGGCGGTCGGGCAGCGCGGCCACATCCTCTTTTCCGACGATGCCGGCAAGAGCTGGCGCCAGGCCGAAGTGCCGGTCAGCTCGGACCTGGTTGCCGTCAGCTTCCCGACCGCGATGAACGGGTGGGCCGTGGGACACGACGGCGTCGTGCTGCGCACCACCGATGCGGGCGTGACGTGGACCGTCCAGCTCGACGGCCTGAAGGTCGGCGGCGTGATGGTCGAGTACTACCTCCGCGAAGCGGCGGCCCTCTCCGCCGACGATCCGAAGCGCGCCGGCCTGCTGATCGACGAGGCGCGTCGCTTCGAGGCCCAAGGCGCCGAGAACCCCTTCCTCGACGTCTGGTTCCGAGATGCTTCCGAAGGCTTCGTCGTCGGTGCGTTCGGCCTCGTGCTGCACACCACCGACGGCGGCGCGCGCTGGGCGCCGTGGCTTCACGCGCTCGACAACCCGAAGGGCCTGCACCTCTACGCCGTGCGAGGCATCGGCTCCGACGTCTACATCAGCGGCGAGCAGGGGTTGCTGCTCAAGCTGGAGCGCGGCGACACGCGCTTCCGCGCACTCGAACTGCCCTACAAGGGCACGCTGTTCGGCATCACCGGCAGCACCCGTTCCCTTGTTGCCTACGGCCTGCGCGGCACCGCGCTGCGCAGCACCGATGGCGGCCGGAGCTGGCAACAGACGCCCACGGGCCTCCAGGTCGGCCTGACCGCGGGCACCCTGCAGGACGACGGGCGCATCGTCATCGTCAGCCAGGCCGGCCACATCCTGAGCAGCACCGACGACGGTGCGAGCTTCAAGGCCGCATCCACCGAACGCACCGTTCCCGCCGCCGCGGTGGTGACCCCAGTCAAGGGCACGCTCGTCATCGCCGGGCCACGCGGCGCCCAATCGCTTCCCCTGCCCTGAGCGGGCAGCCGGAGAACCCCATGCACACCCCCACACCCGCGGACCTGTCCGCGCCGACTTCGCTCGACCCGTTCGACACCCGCTCCGGCTCACGCCTGGAGCGGCTCATCTTCAATCATCGCTTCGCGGTCATGGTCGTCTGTGGCCTGATCACTCTGCTGCTCGGCTTCCTGGCCGCGACGCGGCTGACGCTCAACGCCAGCTTCGAGAAGATGCTCCCGCAGGGCCATCCCTACATCCAGAACTACCTGGAGCATCGCGCGGACCTGCGCGGGCTGGGTAACTCGCTGCGCGTGGTCGTCGAAAACACGAAGGGCGACATCTATGACCCCAAGTACCTCAGCGCGCTCAAGAAGATCCAGGACGAACTCTTCCTGACGCCAGGAGTCGACCGCGCGTGGATGAAATCCCTCTGGGCGCCCGCCGTGCGCTGGACCGAGGTGACCGAGGAAGGCTTCCGAGGCGGGCCGGTGATGCCTGACAACTACGACGGCTCGCCCGCCGCCACCGAGCAGCTGCGCGGCAACATCGCGCGCGCCGGGCTGGTCGGCGGACTTGTCGGCAACGACTTCAAGTCCAGCATGATCGTCGTGCCGCTGCTGGACGCCAGCACCGGCCAGCGCATCGACTACCGCGGCCTTTCGCACTCGCTCGACGAGATGCGAGCGCGCTACGAAACGGACGCACAGGGCCAGCCGACCGGCGTCAAGGTGCACAGCATCGGCTTCGCGAAGCTGGTCGGCGACCTGATCGACGGCCTCTACCAGGTGGCGTTGTACTTCGGCCTCGCTGCGCTCGTGGCGACGCTCATCATCTACTTCTACACGCGATGCCTGCGCAGCACGGCGCTGGTGGTTGCCTGCTCGCTGGTGGCGGTGATCTGGCAGCTCGGGCTGGTGGCCGGGCTCGGCTTCGAACTCGACCCCTACTCCATCCTCGTGCCCTTCCTCGTCTTCGCGATCGGCGTGTCGCACGGCGCGCAGAAGATGAACGGCATCATGCAAGACATCGGCCGCGGCGCACACCGGCTGGTGGCGGCGCGCTTCACCTTCCGCCGCCTCTTTCTCGCCGGCCTGACCGCACTGGTGGCCGACGCGGTGGGCTTCGCGGTGCTGATGCTGATCGACATCCCCGTCATCAAGGACCTCGCGCTCACCGCCAGCATCGGCGTTGCCGTGCTGATCGTGACCAACCTGATCCTGCTGCCGGTGCTGCTGTCGTACATCGGCGTCAGCGGTGCCGCGGCCGAGCGCAGCCTGCGCGCCGGACGCGACGGGGGCGAAGAGCGGGGCTTCGACCGCGTCTACGGCTGGCTCGGCCGCTTCACCGAACGCCGCTGGGCCATCGCAACCGTCGTGTCGGCCGCGGCGCTGCTGGTGGCGGGCTTCGCGGTCAGCACGCACCTGAAGATCGGCGACCTCGACCCCGGCGCACCCGAGCTGCGTGCGGACTCCCGCTACAACCGCGACAACGCCTTCGTCACGGCCAACTACTCGCTGTCGAGCGACACCTTCGCGGTCATCGTCAAGACCGCCAAGGAAGGCTGCCTGAAGTACGAGACGCTGGTGGAAGCAGACCGGCTGGCCTGGACGCTGCAGCAGGTGCCGGGCGTGCAGACCACGATGTCGCTCACCAACGCCGTGCGCCAGATCACCGCCGGCAGCAACGAAGGCAGCCCCAAGTGGCTGACCATCGCGCGCAACCAGGACGTGCTGAACTACGGCGCCCAGCAAGCCAGCGTCAACAACCCCGAGCTGTTCAATACCGAGTGCTCGGTGATGCCGGTGATCGCCTACCTGGCCGACCACCGCGCCGAGACGCTGGATCGCGTGGTGCAGGCCAGTGCCGTCTTCGCCGATGCGCACAGCAATGGGGACCGCCAGTTCCTGCTGGCGGCGGGCGGCGCCGGCATCGAGGCGGCGACCAACATCGTGGTCCGCAAGGCCTGGACGCAGATGCTGTTGATGGTCTACGCCGCCGTCATCGTGCTGTGCCTCATCACCTTCCGCAGCTGGCGTGCCGTGGTGGTGGCCGTGGTGCCGCTGGTGATCACGTCTGTCCTGTGCGAGGCGCTGATGGTCATGCTCGGCATCGGCGTCAAGGTGGCGACGCTGCCGGTGATCGCGCTCGGCGTCGGTATCGGCGTGGACTATGCGTTGTACCTGCTCAGCGTGCAGTTGGCCCAGCAGCGTGCCGGTGCATCGCTCGGCGAGGCCTATCGCCACGCATTGCAATTCACAGGCAAGGTGGTGGTGCTCGTCGGCGTCACGCTGGCCGCGGGCGTGCTGACCTGGGCGCTGTCGCCCATCAAGTTCCAGGCCGACATGGGCATCCTGCTGGCATTCATGTTCATCTGGAACATGGTCGGCGCCGTGCTGCTGATCCCGGCGCTGTCGCACTTCCTGCTGCGCCCGCGCACACCGCAAGCGTTGTCGAGCGAAGCCCCTTGCGCCGCGCCGGCCTGAGGACACGGCTCGTCGTCCTCGCCGGCCGGCGCATCCGGATCACGACCGGCGGCGCGCCGGAAGCGACGCGCGCTGGGTGCAGCGGGACCGGACGTAGACTTCGGTGCCGCGACCGACCGGAGTCGGCCGCGAACGGACGATCAAGGAGAACGGCCCATGACGCTTCAGTTTGCGAGCGACTTTCTGATGTGGAGCGCAGTGCTCAACTACGCCGTTCTGCTTGCGTGGTTCGTCGCCTTCAGGTTTGCGCATGCCTGGATGCGAAGGCTGCACGGTCGATGGTTCCACATATCGGAAGAGCGTTTCGATGGCATTCACTACGCATGCATGGCCATCTACAAGGTCGGGATCCTTCTTTTCAACCTTGTGCCCTTTGTTGCCTTGCGCATCGCGGGAAGTCCTGTCGGCTGACCAGGTGCGCTTCCTCCGACGACTGGGGGTGCAGGAACGCCTCGAGCGATGGCGGCAGCTTCTGGACTTATCCGGTCCCAAGCGTGAAGGCGGCAAGCTCCCAGTCGCCCGTCATCTCGTCGAATCGGAGGACGTACAGATGCCCGTCATCCGCGTCGACTTTGACCCAGCGCTGCGTCGGCGCAAACCAGCGGTCGACGATGCCGCGCACGGCAATGCGGCGCTCGCCGAGCCAGAAGGCGAGCGGTTCCGGCTCACCGCGATGGCCGGCGCAGCACTCGACCCGAATTGCCATGGCTCACGATACCGCCGAAGCAGGTTCCCGACCTGCTCTTTTCCCCATCCAGAAGCAGAAGAAGAGCGGGTTATTTCCGCACACGGGCCGTATCCTGCGTTCCGCGGCCGGCGACGGTTCCAACGGGCATTCGTTCAGCCATGGTGGACGACGTTGAAGCCCTCCTGCGCCGTTGGTGCGACGAAATGACTGGTGATTTCATCGAACTCCGCATCCGTCGTTTCGAACGGGTGTTCTCCCGAGAGGTTGCGCGCACGCAGGCGGGCCTTGCAGACTTCGTCGGGGACGTCCAGGTAGTGCAGGAGGTGGGCCGCACCCGCTTTCTCGAAGACGCCGCGGGCCCAAGCCCTTGTCCTGGGGGTGTTCGAGGGAAAGTCGAGGACGACCGAGGTGCCGGCCTTGAGAAGTGCCTCGATGTGGCCAGCCATCGCTTCGCGCAGCCTGCCGGCGCAGCGAACGTAGTCGGCGATGGCGAGGATCTCGTTCGGGTACAGGCGCGCGAGCCAATCGTCCTCGCTGATGAGAATCGTCTGTGGCTCCGCGGCGAGGCGCCTGGTGAGCGTCGACTTTCCAGCCCCGATCTTTCCACAGACCATGTGCAGGACCGCCTGCAGGGAAAGGGAGCCGGACGTTTGCGCCGTTTCGTCGATTTCGAGCATTTCAATCTCCAGCAGCTTTTGACGAGCCCCACGAGACAGAAAAAGACCCGCCTCATGGGGCGGGTTGCCATGGCCGCTCAGGCCGCGCGCCAACCCACCATCTTTCGGATGGAGCGAATCATCGACGCGATGTGCGAGCAAGCCATGGTGGGCAAGGATAGTGCATGCCAGATGCCTCGGCTTGCTGCGCATGCACCAAGGTCGTGCAACGCGTTCGATGCGCGTCGGAGGTCACGCCCCGCTCAGTCCAGTCCCCAGACCTTGAGGTTGGCCGTTGGCTTGTCACCAAGGATCTTGTACTGAACTGTCACCGATGTGAGACGCCCCTTGCGTCCCGGAGCATCCGCCGGAGCAGTTTGTCCCCCTGACTTCAGGACCCCGACATCCTTCAACGTGTCGTCTCGGCGATTGTCCCAATTGAGGACGAGCTGCGTGATCTGCACGTCAGCGCCCTCGGCGGAGAGCTTCACCTGCTTGACGTCCTTGTCCCATCGACCCCCTGCGCTCTTGATCTGCACGCTTGGATCGGCGGACTTGATCGTCTGCTCACCGAGCATGAACCACTCGTCAGCCGCTGTCGCGGTGCCCATGGCGCCCATGAGGGCGGCGGATGCGACAGCCAAGGAGGCCATCAGGGTGTGGATCTTCGTCTTCATAGAGGTTCCCTTCTGATCCCGGTCAAACAGGATCGGTGTACGGCTACCGTATATCCCCTGCTGAGATCCAAGGCGTCGTGCTCTCGACGGATCGAGAAGCGGCGAGACACACCGGACGCTGGCGGGGGAAAGAGCCAGCGGACGAAAATTATCTGTCCATCACGGATGCGCGTGTTGACGTTTGTCTGTTCATGCACGGGCACCAAGCGCAAAGGTCGGCCGACCTCAGAGAAATTCGCTTGAGAGCGAACGTTCCGGACGATCACTATCGCTGGCACCAGGGTGCCCTAAACTTTGGGGTTGACCGCCGCCATGGCAAAGCGCTCAATCAACCTTTGGCCGACATCGTCAGGGGGCGACATGAAGACGTCTTCAGTCGTGGCAGTCGTCGCCGGTTGCACGCTCGTTCTTGGCTGCGACTTGCAGCCAAGCGTCATGTTCGTGGCGAACGGAACGCTGTACCAAATGCTGCAGTTGACCGATGCGCAAGAGGAATGCCCCGCGCCACATCGGCTGTGCTACCTGACGGCGTGGGATGGGGAAACCTATCGCGGTTGTTGGATCCGCGAGCAAGCGAACATTCGCGCGCGCTTTCCGGCTTTGGGCGACAAGGTGATTCCGGTGGGCGATTTCCACGGCACGGCGTTGGCTGAGTACCGGAAGGCAGCGCTCGATTAGACCCATGAGGCTTGCGCCGTCCTCCGGCTTCCGGGCGGCCTCATCCTTGCGCTGGCGCCACCAACTCGTCCACCATGGCGCGCATCCGCTGCCAATGCGAGCCCTCCCAGAAGACGCGCCGGCATGCATCGCAAGTGCTGAAACGCTGGTAGCGATCGCGCACCATCGCCGGCAAGGTCGAGGCGACCAGCGACTTCTCGATCTCGTGCAAGGGCGTGTTGCAGTCCAGGCATCGCGTGAACGGCCGCGCGCCGCGCGCAAGGTCGAGTCGATCAAAGACCTCGCGCAGCTGTTGCGCGGACCGCAACGCATGCACATAGCAGCCATGCGTGATGCCCCGGCGCTTGAGCAGCTCTCGATCTCGCGTCAGCACGATGCGTCCTTGCGCGCGGGCGATACGCTCGATCTCCTCGTCGCGAAAATGATTGTCGTACAGCGTGTCGAACCCGGTCATGCGCAGCAGGTGCGCGAGGCCCCCCAGGTGCGCGTCGGCGACGAAACAGGTCACGCGCAATGCGCGCTCGCGAACGCGCAGCAGCGGCGTGATGTCGAGGGCTTCGAACTTGGGAAAGACGGCGACCCGGTCGCCGTCGCGCAGCAAGGTCTCGAAGCCCACCGACAGGCCGTTGACCAGCACCAGTTCGACCTCGGTATGCGGAACGCCGAGCGCCTCGATCATGTGCTTGGTGGTCGCCATTCGCGCGCACCGGCAGGAGAACTCGCGCCCTCGCCGCTCACGCGCGAGGAAGTCGTTCAGCTCCTCGTAGAACCGGAAGGTCGCCGTGACCATCACTGCCGGTCTGCGCGCCCGTCAGGAGCCTTCAGAGCTCCGGGGTCTTGGAGAAGCTCCCGTGCGGCTGGGCACGCATCAGCGCACTGAACTGCTCGTGCGACATCCGCAGCAGCCGCTCGTGATCGCCACTTTCCATGTAGACGACGTCATTGGATTCGAGTTCGTCATCGACGATGGTCGGCAGGCCCCATGCCATTCCGATTGGCGGTATCGCACCAGGGTCGCAGTCATCGAACAGCGCTGCAATCCGCGCCTCGCCGGCCAGCTTCAGCTTGTGGCGACCGACAAAGCGGGAGAACTCGCCGAGCATGACCATCTTGTCGGCGGGAACGACGGCCATCACGCAGCCGTCTTCGTCCTCGAGGATGACCGATTTGGCCAGTTGACCCGGGCTGACGTTGGCGCAGCGGGCGGTCTCCAGGCTGCTATGGCTGTGTCCGTGCATGGAGACCTCATAGCGTGTCCCACGCTGGTCGAGGTAGCTGGACAGATGGGAAGGAATGGACATGGCAATCCTCCTTGTTCGCAAACACGGCAGGTCGCCGTCCCCTCAGTTTGCTCCCGCCGGCGGAGGATCGCAAATTCGTCGTGTTTCACCCTGTCGCTATCGGATCGTAGCGTCCGAAAGCGGCGCACAGGAGAAGCGCCCTGGCTAGTTGCGGAACAGGTCGAGAATCCGGCTGCGTTCGACCAGAAACGGGTCCGCAACCGGCTCTGGCTTCGTTGGCGGGGCCGCCTCGGCGGGTGCCGGTGCAGACATGGCCCATGGGTTGGCGAGCCCACTGCCCGGCGCGTAGTCATCGTAGTACCACTCGCCGCCGACCTGGACCACCCCATCGGGCGCCTGAAGTTCAGTCACGGGCACACCCTTGATCGCGGTCTGCATGTAGCTGATCCAGATCGGCAAGCTCAGGCTGCTGCCCGTCTCCTTGTCTCCCAGGCTGCGAGGTGCGTCGTACCCCATCCACGCGATCGCGGTCATCGTCGGTTGGAAGCCTGCGAACCAGGTGTCGATCGAGTCGTTGGTGGTTCCCGTCTTGCCGTAGAGGTCGTCGCGCTTGAACGCCTGATACGCCTTCGCGCCGGTGCCGCCCTTGACGACGCTTTGCAGCAGCGTGTCCAAGATGAAGGCATTGCGTTGCGGAATGGCGCGCATCGTCTCGTTGAGCATGGGTGGCTGCGGCTCGACCAGTATCCTGTCCTTGTGGTCCGTGATGCGAGTGACCAGGTAGGGATTGACGCGATAGCCGCCATTGGCAAACACCGAGTAGGCCGTTGCCATCTGCATTGGCGTGACCGCACCGGCGCCCAACGCCATAGGCAGATAGGCGGGGTGCTTCTCGCGGTCGAAGCCGAAGTTCGTGATCCAGTCCTGCGCATAGCGGATACCGATCGATTGCGTGACGCGAAGCGTGACCATGTTGATGGACTTCATGAGCGCCGTGCGAAGCGCAACCGGTCCGGCGAAGGTGCCTCCATAGTTCTTCGGCTCCCATGGTTGCCCGCCGGTCGTGGCTGCATCGAAGTAGAGCGGGGCATCGTTGACCACGGTGGCTGGCGTGAATCCTTTTTCAAGCGCTGCCGAATAGATGAACGGCTTGAAACTCGATCCTGGCTGGCGCCACGCCTGCGTGACATGGTTGAACTTGTTCTTGTTGAAATCGAAGCCGCCCACCATCGCCTTGATGGCGCCGTCGCGCGGGTCCATGGCGACGAACGCTCCCTCGACCTCGGGCAGCTGGGTCAATCCCCATGCGTCTTTCGGCGTCTTCGCAAGGCGGACGACCGCCCCGCGACGGATCATGAGGTTGCGTGGCGCCTTGTCCGCCAGTCCCGACTGGACAGGCCGCAGCCCGTCTCCGGTGACGTGCAAGGTCTCGCCGTTCGCACGAACGGCCGTGACCTCCTTGGCGCTGGCCTTGACCACCACCGCAGCAATCAGGTCGCCGTTGTCGGGGTGATCTGCAAGCACGTCGTCGATCGCGCCTGCGCGCTTTTTCGGATCGTCGGGCAGCTCTATGAACTTTTCGGGTCCACGGTAGACCTGGGTTCGCTCGTAACCCATGATGCCGTCGCGCAAGGCCTTGTAGGCGGCCGTCTGGTCGACTGCGGAGATCGTGGTGTAGACCTTGAGCCCCCGGGTGTAGGTGGCGTCGCCATACTGCGCGTAGATCAACTGGCGCACGGTTTCGGCGACGTATTCGGCACGCAGAAGGGCGGGGCCCGGGGGGTCGCGCAGATGAAGCTCTTCTTGCCTGGCCTGCGCCGCCTGCTCAGGCGTGATGAAACCGTTCTCCTGCATCCGGTCGATCACATAGAGCTGGCGTTCTCGCGCCCGCGCGGAATTGTTGACCGGGTTGTTGGCGCCGGGCGCCTTGGGCAAACCCGCCAGCATGGCGGCTTGTGCAATCGAGATGTCCTTGAGCGGCTTGCCGAAATAGGCCTCTGAGGCCGCGGCGAAGCCGTACGCCCGCTTGCCCAGGAAGACCTGATTCAGATAGATCTCGAAGATCTGATCCTTGGTGAGGAGATGCTCCAGCTTGAATGTGAGCAGGACCTCGTAGGCCTTGCGGACAACCGTTTTCTCCGAAGTCAAGTACGCGTTGCGTGCCACCTGCATCGTGATGGTCGAGGCACCCTGGCTCTTTGCCCGGTTCAGGTTTGCGTACCCGGCGCGCACCATGCCTTTGAAGTCGATCCCGATGTGGTCATAAAAGCGCGCGTCCTCGGCGGCCAGCACGGCGTCCTTCATCAGMTTGGGAATTGTCGAGACCGGCGTGAATTCGCGGCGCTCTTCGCCAAATTCGCCAATCAGAATGCCTTCCGAGGAGAAGACCCGCAGCGGCAGCTTCGGGCGGTAGTCCTGGAGGTCGGAAATATTCGGCAGGTTGGGATAGGCGACCACGAGTGCAGTCAAGACGACGAATGACATGCCCAGCGCCCCGGCCAAGGCCAGCCCTGTGAACCAGAACACCACGCGCAGGAGCCAGGATCGCCAGGATCTCGAAACTGGCTTGTCCGCGTGTCCCGCTGAATGCGATCGGTCGGCCATGACAGCAAGCAAAAAGGCCCGGTTGGCAAGTGTCGCCAAAAATGCCGCTGGCCGCATGTCCCGAGCCAAGCGGCCTCCACTCAGCTCCCCAAGGCCAGTTGTCCCTACCGCCAGGGGAGGCAGGACGCTATGGTCGCTGCTTTTCGCTCCAAAGTGAAGCAGTGGATGCGGTCTGCAGAAGGCAGGAAGGCCGCCAGAGGAGGATGACGCGGTCGGACTCCGTTTGCGTCCGGTCACCCTCGTCGCCAACGGGTTTTCGCGCCACCGCGAGCGTCTTGGCTTGCGTGATCACCGCCTGGGTGTGGGCGTCGTTGAGCGGCGCCTCGACGCGCACCAGGTGGTCCCTCATCTCGCCCGCGATGTCGCGGTAGTCGGAACAGTGAGCGAAAAGCTCGATGTCAGGAACGTCAGTTCGCAGATCGAAATGCAGTCATTACGATGATGAGCCGCGCGGAGGCGAGCACGTAAACGCATGAGAGAAGGGTCATGGAAATTCGACGAAACGGGAGCTTGGCCAGCTGAGATATGCCTTCCCTGAGATTGAGCAAGGCGAGCGCAAATCCGAACACTATCAACCCAGCGCCAAGAAATCGGTCCATGGCAATCCAGCCCATGAAGCCTGTTGAATTGTCATGTTCAAAAAGTCCTGCAGCGATCAACAAGGCGCACAGGACCAGGTTTTTCAAGTTTTCGAAGATCGACTTGATCAATTCCTTGTTTTGATTCATCTTGGTTCAATTTTTTACAAACGCGTCGAGGTCACCGCAATGAAGCCTTCGTGAGTTTCGAACGGTGCCGGGAAGTTCCCGTTGGACGACAGGTCGCACGGGCAAAGCTGTTCGCAAAAGTTACGGGAGAGGTCGGCCGGCGTGTTGTGCAGCTCGGGGGCGACCCTGGATGGATCGGCTGTTCCCGCGACAGTCGGTACAGGCGCAGCAGCAGGTCGCCGAAGTCGCTGAGGTGCGATGGAGCCATCGGGGTGGTGGTCCGTGTCTTGCGAGAGCTATCGGCTCAAGGTGACGAGACTCCATACGATGGCGACGAGCTGGGCGATGTTGATCAGAATCGCGGTGATGTGAGTTCTGCGGAATCCTGGAATTGCATCCATGCAGTTCGACTCGATCTGCGCTCCGAGCGCGTCCATCTTGGGGATGATGTTCTTGCGCAGAACGATGGCAATCAACGCCAATCCTGCGGCGCCTGCTGCAATCCCGGGCCGACCCGCAAACGCAAAGCTGACAGCCGTCGCGGTCGCAGTCGCAAACGCGGCGATGTAGTAGGTATTGAAGAATCCGCGGACAAATCGGGCGTCCAGCGGCGTGTCATGCTTCAGTACCAGAAGCGGAATCGATCCCAGGATGAAGTAGGCCGTCGTGACGAGGAGTGCGACCGTGAAGCCTATGGCACCGAACATGGAAGATGACATCCAGAGCTTCCTCAAAGCCCGCCCTTCACTTCCGCTCCCGCGCCTTTCGGTCGTGCTTGCTCCAGTACTGAAACTCCTCCTCATGGGCTTCGATGTCCAGCTCCGAGACCCTGGCCTGGAGCCGCTCCTGAACTTCAGCGACGGCTCGGTTGTAGATCGTGGGGCCCACTTCTTCCAGGAAGAAACCAAGGAGTGCGCCAGCAGCGATGTTGCCGATGGGTTCCTCCATGTTCTCGCGGAAGTACCTCTCGATGGAGGCGATGGCTTCCTTCCGTGCTTCCTTGCTCAGTTCAATGGTCATGGCGACCCTCCTCCAGGTTTGCGTGTGGGTTTGGGGGCCAATTCTGCACTGCGAGACGGCCGCCGCATTGGGCTTCGGATTCAACCGGTCGATGCAACGCACCAGGAACTGCCGCAGCGCAGCCAGCGCGAAGGTCATCTCTCGGTTGCGGTACCGACGTTCGTCGAAGGCTGGTTGCGAGCGCGCTCGGCCCGATCGCGCAACAGGTCGTAGATCGGCGGGATACCGAGCAGGTTCATCACGACCATGGCGCCGAAACAGGCGGCCAGCATCGACAGCAGCAGGTTGGCGCTGCCCGTCATCTCGACCGCCAGGCAGATGCCGGTGAGCGGCGCACGGACCACCGCAGTGAAAAATGCTGTCAGGCCGACGACAGCATAGGCGGTCGGGGAGGCGCCGCCCGGAAACCACTGGTCGTACAGTCGACCGAATACGAGGCCGATTTGCGCGCCGAGGACCAACATCGGCGCGAACAAGCCGCCGGGCGTGCCGGACGCGTATGACAGCGGACCGATCGCGAAGCGGACTGCGAATATCAGGCCGATCGTGGACAGCGATCCCACGTTGAGCAGCGTCTGCTGGGTGATCGCGTCGCCTCCGCCAACCCATTGCGGCGCCAGCCAGGCCAGTAGACCGACCCCGCCGCCGATCAAGGCCGCCCGAGCCGTCACCGGAAGTCCGGTCGCTCGATCGGCCATCGCCAGCGCGCCCAGGACGGCTCGCGCATAGGCGGCAGCCGCCAGCGCTGCAATGACACCCAGGACGATGTGGACCGGCACTGCCGCGAAGCCCGGAAAGGCCTGTGCCGGGACGCTGAAATCCGGATCCACGCCAAGGAATACGCGGGCCACTGCGATGGCGCCCGCCGAGGCGCCCAGCGCTGCGGCCGCTGTACGCGTGTCGAAGCGCCGCAGGAGTTCCTCCAGGACGAACACCGCCCCGGCGATCGGCGCATTGAAGGCCGTCGCGAGTCCCGCGCCCGCGCCCGCTGCGAACAGCACGCGGGCGTCGAGTTGGTTGCGCCGGAACAACCGGCCGATGATGTCGGCAATCGAGTGCCCCATCTGCACACTGGGTCCCTCGCGCCCGAGAGCCAGGCCGGATCCGATGGCGAGCAATCCGCCGAAGAACTTGACGGCGGCAGTGCGCACGGGCCTGCCCGGATCGCCACCGCTGATCGCGGCCTCGACCTCGGGTATGCCGCTGCCTGCAGCGCTCGGGGAGATCCTGCTCACCAGGGCCGCTGCAGCGGCGGTCGCGGCCGCGGCGCTGGCGACGACGAGCAGAAGGCCCAGGAGCCCCTGCTGATGCGCAAACGCGATGAACTCGCTGCGCAAGGTATCGGCTTGTCGAAGCAGGATCCGGAACAGGGCGCAGACCAACCCGGTGACACATCCCACGAGCAGCGACAGCAGCGCGAGGACCAGCGTGCTCGCCCGATGTCCGTCCTGATCAGGGCTTGGTTGCACCTGTCGTCACCCGAGGCCAATGCCTGCCGAGTCAGGCCTGGTGAAGTCGTCGGACATGCAGAATGCGCATTGAGGAGCCTTGGATCGCGCGAAGCGCGGCGACAGATGGGAGACGAGTTTAGGCGGAAGGCTGAAAACTTGCGAGCAACGTTTCAGTCGCCGATGCGCCTCCTTGCGAGGCGCATCATGTGTTCCACGTACGTGGAGATAGGTGGCGCCCGGGATGTCCCCTCGGTGTGATCGGACCGAGAATCGGCATCGACTTGGCTTGGCTTGGCTTGGCTTGGCGGGCCAGAAGCTCAGGAGGTCATATGTTCGTGCTCGTCAACGGCGACGCGAAAGCGCCAGCGACAGACTACCTCCGGCTGCGAACTCTGCTGCTGGGCATGACGCTGGGCTTCGGCGGCTGTACCACCTATGGGGTCGTCGAGAACTTTCCTTTGGGCCCAGACCACCCTGGTGCTGTCTATGCCCTGAGTGAGTTTGCCAACAATCCGCAGCGCCATTCCGGCGAGTTGATGCTGGCTGTCGCTTTCTCGGGCGGCGGCACGCGCGCCGCAGCCCTGTCCTATGGCGTCATGCAGGAACTGCGTGACACGCAAGTGCAGATGAACGGCAAGGAGCAAAGCCTGCTCGACGCGATCACGGTCATCAGTTCGGTTTCAGGGGGGCAGTTTCACGTCGGCCTACTACGGCCTGTACGGCGATCGCATCTTCGTCGACTACGAGGAGCGATTTCTACGCAGCGACGTCGAAGCCGCACTGGTGCGCGGCTTCTTGAATCCCGCGCGTTGGTTCAGCAGCCACGGACGCACTCGCGGCACACCCGCCTGGCTCGAGGCCGCGAAGAAGCGCGACAGCGACAACGACTACTTGACCATGGTCGTGCAGACGACCTCTCGTACCAGAACAAGGTCAGGCACAAGTACGCCCAGTTGGTCGACGGCGGCATTACCGACAACCTGGGACTTCGCGCACTCCTGGGCGCCGTCGATCTGGCGGGTGGTGCGGAGAAATTCATCCAGGGGCAGGGCATCGCGCCGCCGCGCCGCACCGCCATCATTTCAGTCAATGCAGCGGCCGATGCAGTCGGGGGCATCGGAGAGAGCCGCCGCGAACCGACCTTCGAGCAGACGATGAATGCCGTCACCAATGTCCAATTGCATCGCTACAACGTGGCCACGCTCGAGCAGACGCAGCAAAGCCTCGACCAGTGGACTCGAGACCTCTCGACACCCGAACGGCCCGTCAGTTCTTACTTCATCCGATTGAGTTTCGAAGATGTGCCCGACGTGCAGATGCGCCGGTTCCTGAACGAGATTCCGACCAGCTTCGTGCTGGACAAGGAACAGGTGGCGCGGCTGATCGCGACGGGGCGCGAGTTGCTGCGGAACAACCCGGACTATCAGCGGCTGCTGACCAGCCTGCATGCGCAGCCCGTCTACGGCGCACCGACAGGCCTCGCCCCGTGACACGAAACCGCCTTTTCATTCCGGCGATTCGCCGCTCAAGCTCTGTGCACGCCGAGCCAGCTTGAGCACCGCCTCCTCGACCGACTTGAACACACGGTCTGGACCGATCGCTTCTATCAGGCCCGTTCGTCGAGCCTGTGCCTGCGCCCGCCCGACCGACAGCCTGGCGATGGCGACAACGATGCCAGCAGCCGCAAGTTCGGTGATCGCGCGCAGCAGGACCTGCGAACCCGTGTAGTCGATGTCGATGATGCCGTTGGCCTCGATGATCAGCAGCTTCACGGGCTGGCGCTGCCTGGCGATGGCCGACTTCAGCTCGGTGCAGATGCGCTCGGCGTTGCTGAAGTTGAGCGGCGCGCCGGGAGCGAAAACGAGAACCCCAGCCTCCCGCTCGAAAGGGGCGCCCGGGGCAGGAGGCCACCACACGGTGCTTCCCGGCACCCGGGCCAGTTCGACGCAGTAGGGCCGCGCGACGATGTACAGGCTGTGCACGAAGGACATCACGATGGCGAGCAGCATGCCGGTCTCGATCGGCAGGGCAATCACGAGCCCGGCGCTTGCTGCCACCAACAGGATCTCGAGTCCGCCGCGGCGATAGATCCGGATCATCTGGTCGACACGGAAGATGCGCAGGGCGATGTAGACCAGGATACCGGAGAGCGCTGCGTGGGGCACGTAGGCCATCAGACCCGAGGCCAGCGCCGCCAGAGCGATCATCAGGCCGACGGCCGTCAGCGACGAGATCTGCGATCGCCCGCCGGACTCGCGCACGATCGCGGTGCTCGGCGGGCTTGCGTCAACGGCGAAGGCGCCGATCAGCCCGGCCACGACGTTGCCCGCGCCGACAGCCCCGAAGTCGCGGCTGACATCGTCCGACTTCCCCTCATCGGATGGAAACGTGCTGGCCACCGCTGCCGTCTGCATGATGCAGACCACCGCCACCACCAGCGCCAGCTGCACCATGCGGCCGAACGCCTCGACGTCCGGCAGCGTCGGCAAGGCGACGTGCGGCAGCGGCACCGACAAGGCGCCGAGCAGGCTGACGCCGCGGGCGCCAAGGTGGAACCAGGCCACGGCGATGCCCGCCACGACCAGACCGATCAGGGCCCCCGGGATACGGGGGCTGATGCGCGACGCGACCAGCGTCACGATCAGGACCCCAGCGCCCAATCCGAGCGCATAGGGATTGGCCTCCCCGGACCGGCCCAGGACGGCGACGAGGCGCGCGAGCAGATGCCCCTGCTCGCCAGGAACGCCCAACAGGGTGGGCAACTCGCCGACGATGATATGGACCGAAATACCGGCCAGGAAACCGGTCGTCACCGGGATCGACAGCAGCGTCGCCAACCAGCCCGCCCTGAACAGGCCCACGGCGACGAGAACGAAGCCGACCATCAGGGCGAGCAGCGCAGCCAGCTGCGGATACGGGACGGCGCTGACAGTGGCGATCGAGGCCAGCCCGCCGGCAAAGATGGGCGCGATCGTCGAGTCCGCTGCGACCGACATGAAGCGGTTGGCGCCGAATACGGCGAATGCGATGGAGCCGGCGGCGAACGCATAGAGCCCCGTCTGCGGCGGCATCCCCGCGAGCCGGGCAGTGGCGAGTTGCCCGGGGATGGCGATGGCTGCCAGCATCAGCCCAGCGACGAGATCGCCCGGCAATCCTTCGATCCGATAGGCGCGCAGCGTCGTGAAGAACCAGGTTCGCATGGCGCCGCCGCTAGCCCGGTCTCTGGCCGAGCCGGTGCCAAGCACCTTGCAGGCAAGGATTGCGAGTCCGAATGCATCGTGGCAAAGCTGTTTTCTCCATCCCGATCACGTTGTCCTCCCTGTGCGGGTGCGCGATCCGTCCGACACCACCTGGGCGGGACTGCGCAACCGCAGCATATTCTTCATGAGCGCCGCAGCCAACAACGTATCAACGGCGCAGCGGAATGCGGGTACGGGTTCAGCGCTCGGTCGATCTCATGCCGCGCTGTTGCCGCCCCCGGAACATCAAGCGCATCATCACGCCACCCATCTGCCAGGCGATCTCCCTGCGTGCACAGCGCTCTTGGGCAATGAGAAGGAGCACCCATGCAAGCCACCCCGTTGCTCGATCTGGCCATCGTGGGCGGAGGTGTCGCCGGCGTCATCCACCTGCACTACGCGCGACAATCGGGCCTCGATGCGCTGCTGCTCGAAAAGCAGGGCGGCGTCGGTGGGTTGTGGCGCCAGCTTCCGCAATGGCAGGACATCCAGATCAGCCCGACCGACTGGACCGTCGGCGATCTGCCGCTGGCTGGCCCGAAGCAGCCGCACATCGTCGCCAACATCGAGGCATGGGTCGAGCGCTTCGGCCTCGCTGATCGCATCCGGCTCGACACCCCGGTGTCTCGCGCGCGTTACACCGGCACATGCTGGGAACTCGATGCGCGAGAAGGCACGGTGCGCGCCCGTCATCTGGTGGCGGCCACCGGTGGCCACAACACGCCTGTGATTCCCGATGTGCCGCGTCGCGAAAGCGCGGTGCGAGAACTGCATTCCAGCGCCCTGCGGGATCCGGCCGAACTGACCGGGCGCGAGGTGCTCGTGGTCGGCGGCGGTGCCTCGGCCTTCGACTTGCTGGACCTGTGCCTCGAGTACAAGGCGCGCCGGATCGTCTGGGCGTACCGGGGCTTGCGCTGGTTCACCCCGACCGGCAAGCCGAAGATCATCGCCGGCAGCGTGCGGCCGTACGCGAAGATGCAGGTGAACGGCATGACCGTCGCGCAGCAGAACGCGATGATCGGCGCCGACCTGGTGAGCCGCTATGAAAAGTTCGGCATCCAGTCGATCCAGCCCGAAAGGCCGCTCGATGTGCGGCAAGACCAACTCATTCCCGGCCGCGCTCGCATGCTGGCCAGCTTCGGCGAACTGGAGCGGTATCCGGGCAGCGTCGAGAGCATCGAGGGGCGCGACGTGACGCTGTCGGACGGCACGCGCCTCGCGGTGGATGTTCTCCTGTGGGGCACGGGCTACCAGACCGACCTCTCGTACTTCGAAGAGCCGCGCATTGCACGCATCTGCACCGTCGACGAACTGGCCTCGCGCTGCGCGTGCATGTTCCGCAGCCTGGATGCGCCCGACCTGTATTTCCCGGGCGTCGGCTTGGATGGCATCGGTTCCGCGCCGTGGGCCTTCATGCTGATGGCGCGATCCGTCATGTCGCACATCCGCGGCACGGCGCAGCTGGACATGGCGCCGGTCGCCGGCAGGCTCAACCACTTCGACATCGCGCGCTACCTCGCCGAACGGGACTCCGGCACGTACGCCGGAGAGCGGGGCTGGGACTTTTATCGCGACTTGGCGCTGGGCGCGCCGGACGACCAGCCGTACCCATTGCTCTGAGGTCGCCGCGCGGAGCCCGGCACCGGTTCAAGCCTGCGCAGCCTTGTCGCGCTGGCCAAGGCGCTCTTGCAGGAACTCGATGAAGCGCTGCACTTTGGCGGGCAACAATCGTGTCTCCGTCAACGCGTAGACCGGCGTCGACTTGCCCTCCCATTCCGTCAGCACCCTCTTCAGGCGACCTGCGGCCACGTCATCGGCCACGATTTCAACAGGCAGAAGTACGACACCCAGGTCCAGGGTGGCCAATCGACGGAACATGCCAACGCTGTTGACCAGAAAGCGCCCGCCGACCTCGACCTGGACGGATTCGGCGCCGCGGTGCAGTTCCCATGTCGCTGTCTTCGCGAACCCGAGGCACCCGTGCCGAGACAGTTCCGACGGATGACCAGGCGCGCCCGCGACCTTCAGGTAGCCGGGCGAGGAATAGGCGTGGACCGACAAACGCGCCAGAAGCCGAGCAATCAAGTTCGAGTCGCTGAGTTCGCCCATGCGGATGGCCACATCGAAGGGCTCGGAGACCAGGTCCACGCGCCTCGGCGTCAGGTCGAAGTCGAAGGCGATGCCGGGATAGCGGCGCGCAAATTCCGCCACCAGGGACGCCATGTAGATGGTCGCGAAGTCCACCGGTAGCGAGGCAGCTCGTGCGCGATGCGGGCCTCGTCCACGATGCGCCGGCAGCGCTCGTAGTAGACCTGGCCGGCCTCCGTCAGTTCGACCTTGCGCGTCGTGCGGTGGAGCAGCCGCAAGCCGATGGCCTTCTCCAGCGCGCTGATGCGGTTACGCGGGCGCCTTCGCGTTCCTACGGTGTGGCCGTCTGGAGTTCATACCGTGCATACGAGGAGGCCCCTATCTGGACGACGCTGTGCAGGACGAAGCCGAAGCCTTCATAGAGATTTCGCAGCCCTTGGCGGTCCGCGACGCAGTCCAGGCGAAGGTGAGCACGTCCAAATTGTTGAGCTCGATTTCGAGCATATGACAGCAGCTCGGTCGAGACTCCCTTCTTCGCCCACGCTCGGCGTACGGCGAGCTTGTGAACGAAGGCCGAGGTGCCCGGCAGAATCTCGGGCCAAAAATAGGCGTCCTCCAGTTCGAACTTCATGACGCCAGCCAGTTGGTCGCCGTCACGGGCGACGTGGAAGAGCCCAGCGCTTGTGTCTCGCAGAACGCGCTCGTGGCTAGTCTCGTCTGCCGACCAGAGCGCTCTTCCGTCGCTGACGAGCCACTGCGCCGCCTCTTGCAAAACGGAGGCAATCATCGGTGCATCGGAGGGGCGCGCTTCCTGGATGTTCATGACTAGCGAAGAGAGGTTGACGTCGTTCAATGAGTGCCCGAGGGCAGATCCGGTGTTGGCTGCGGATTCAACCGGTCGATGCAACAAGTTGGCTGAACATCTCAGCCGGCGTCTGGAAGTCGAGAGTCTTCCTTGGCCGCTCGTTCAACCTTCTCGCAACTGCATTCAGCTTGGCTTGTGAGTAGGTCGAGATGTCAATGCCCTTGGGAAGGTACTGCCTCAACAGGCCGTTTGTATTCTCGTTGCTTACGCGTTGCCAGGGATTCTGAGGGTCGCAGAAGTAGACCTTCTATGAGGACTCCTTTGTCAATTCTTCCTGATCAACGTATCGATGCGTGGTTACTTCATGGCACCCCACCTGGTTGTTGCTGAGCGAATGAGGGCGGTGGCGTGGCGTTATGCATCTGAGCCGAGGTCGAGGTATGGCGAGCGTTCGAGCCAGTGCTCGGACGACCTTCYATCCGTGCAGGACGTAAACACCCTGCACCTCATGCTGCATGCG